>NZ_DBNGPQ010000129.1:0-15611 GCF_057122925.1 Umezawaea sp.
GGCGGCGAAGGCGGCACCCACCAGCGCGCCCACCGCGACCCTCCCCGGAAGCCCCCACAGCACCCGGACTGCCTATCTTGATCACCTGGTCGGGTCAAATCGTGATGTGCCAACGGGGACGGCTCGACCGGTGCCGGCCGAGCCGGTCCCCATCGGGAAATCAGACCAGCGTCGCGTCGAGCGTGATCGTCGTGCCCGCCAGCGCCTGGCTGACCGGGCAGTTCTTCTTCGCGCCCTCGGCGGCCTCGGCGAACGCGGCGGCGTCCAGACCGGGTACGGAGGCCCGCACCGTCAGGTGGATGCCGGTGATGCCCGTGCCGGGCTGGAAGGTCACCTCGGCCGAGGTGTCGACCGAGGTGGGCGGGGTGCCCGCGCCCGCGAGGCCGTGCGACAGCGCCATCGAGTAGCAGGACGAGTGCGCCGCGGCGATCAGCTCTTCCGGGCTGGTCTTGCCGTTGGCGGCCTCGGCGCGGGAGGGCCAGCTCACGTCGTAGGTGCCGATGCCGGACGACTCCAGCGTGACAGCGCCCTTGCCCTCCAGCAGGTTGCCTTCCCAGTGCGTGGTCGCCTTGCGCGTGGTGGCCATCTGAAAGCTCCGTCTCGAAGAGGTGTCTTCCTAACGGGGCCAAACCTAATCGCGGTCGCCGGAGCACGCGCCACGGGCATGAGAAAAGAGGCCAGTGCTCGGATGAGCACTGGCCTCTTCAACGAGCGGACGACGAGATTCGAACTCGCGACCCTCACCTTGGCAAGGTGATGCGCTACCAGCTGCGCCACGTCCGCACCGGTTTTCTTGGTGCGAGGTAACTATAGCCCAGCCTCAAACGGCATTTCGACCGGGGGGTCGTGTCTCGGCGATCAGCTGGTCCACCTCGGCCAACCGCTCCGTCGTCATGCGCCACTCCCACAGCGGTCGCACCCTGGTCACGACCTCGGGCGGCAGGCGGTGCGCCACGTCGTCGCGGAGGTCCCAGTCGTCGAACACGTGCTCGTAGAAGCTGACCATGATCGCGTTGGTGAGGAACTGCTCCGGCTGCTGGAAGCACCAGTGCGCGAAGCCGTAGACGCGCCGGAGGGTGTCCTCGTCCCGCGCCTGGTGGGCCTCCAGCGCGAGGTGCCAGACCTCGCCGAAGTACACGTGGCACGACCAGGACTCCTGCTCGACGACACCGCTCAGCTCGGGGAGCAGAGCTGCCGCTCTCGAACGCCAGTCGGCCACACGTCGGGAGGTTACCGGTTCACGGCTCGCGCGTGGACGCCGGCGAGATCACCCGACGCCGACCCGTGACCGGCTCGTCACCGGTGGTGGGACGAGCGGACTGGGCCGAACGTCCTACGCCGACCGGATGGTCTTCGGTACCGGCTCGGCTTCTTCCTCGGGCGGTAGGACCGGTTTGTGGCATGTTGACCTGGGAGCACGTGGCTGGGTGGAGGTGTCTGGTCGGGATGGCCGAGTACATCGATGGCACCGACGGCACCGAGGTCGACCGGGAACTGCTGGCCAGGGTTCGCGCCGGGGAGGACGCCGCCTACGGCGAGCTGTTCTCGCGGCACGCGGACGCCGTGAGGCGGTTCTCGCTGCGGCACGTCCGCGAACCCGCCGAGGCCGACGACCTGACCGCCGAGACGTTCTTCCGGGTGCTCCAGGCGATCCGCCGCGGCACCGGGCCCACCGACCACGTCCGCACGTACCTGCTGACGGTCGCCCGCCGCGTCGCGTGGGAGTGGAGCGGGCGCCGCCGCGACGTCCCGGTGGACGACGAGGAGCTGAACAGGCGGGTCGAGCCGTACGCCGACGCCACCGCCCAGCGGGCCGAGTACTCGCTGATCGGCCGCGCGTTCACCAGCCTGCCCGAGCGCTGGCGCACGGTCCTGTGGCAGGTCGAGGTCGAGGGGGAGCGGCCGTCCGCGGTCGCGCCGCTGTTCGGCCTCAGCGCCAACGCCATGTCCGCGCTCGCCCGCCGCGCCCGCGAAGGCCTGCGCGCCGCCTACCTCCAGGCCCACCTCGCCGAGGACCGCGGCGGGGAGTCGTGCGCGTCGGTGCTGGCCAAGCTCGGCTCGTACACGGCGGGGGGCGTCCAGGGCGCCGAGCACCTCCGCATCCGCAAGCACCTCCGCACGTGCGCCCGGTGCAGCGCGCTGCACGACGAGCTGACCGAGGTCTGCTCCGCGCTGCGCGCGCACGCCGCGCACCTCGGCGTCCCGGTGGCCGCGACCGCTCTGGTCGGCGCCCAGGTGGCGTCGGTCGCCGTGGCGGGCAAGGCCGCGTGGCTCGGCGGCCGGGTGAAGCTCGTGCTCGCGGGAGCCGCGTCCGCCGCGGCCGTCGGCGTGTTCAGCCTGCTCGCGGGCCTGTTCACCGGCTCACCGGGGCCGGGGGTGATCCGCGCCGACCAGGACGCGCCGCACGGGTTGCAGCTCGTGATCACCACCAGCGCCACCACGACGTCCAGCCAGCCGCCCGGCGCGATCGTCGCGCTGCCGCCCAGCTCCGACGAGGTCGACCAGCCGCGGCACCAAGAGGTGGCCGCTCCGCCCGCCGCGGCGCGGCAGCACGGCGACCGGGGTGCCCCGACGCCGGTCGGGGGGTCGGCGGCCACCCTGACCGGGGAGCCGGACGAGCCTGCGGGCGAGGTGGGGGAGCAGGTCGTCGTGGAGAGCTCCGACTCCGGGGTGCCGGTCGAGCTGAACGAGTCCACCACCGGGACGCCGACCACCGCGGTCCCGACGAAGTCGCTCGGCAGCGCGTCCACCACCGCGTCGGCCAGCGGTTCGCCCACCCCCACCACGGTGATCATCCGGCCGACCTCGACGCCGCCGCCGTACCCGACCTACGGGACCGCCTACCGCGCGGAGTGACTGGCACAATTCGCGATCACTCCCCGCCACGACGAGGCCCCGCCGGTTCACCCGCCGGGTGCAGCGCTTTGCGGGTAGCGTTGACCCAACGCTGAGTGATCGCTCGTGAGGCCTAGGAGACGGTGATGACGCGGCTGGTGCGCGGTGCGGACGGCCGGATGTGGACGGTGCGCAGCCGGATCGAGTGGCGCAACCCGTCCCCCGACGGCGACTTCGAGCACGACGTGAGCGGGGGCCAGGGCCCCGGCGTCATGATGATGCTGATCGTCATCGTGATGGGCGTGGTGCTCGTCTCGTGGACACCCGAGCAGGTCGTCGTGCCCGCGTGGCTGATCCTGGCGCTGATCTTCCTGTTCCTGTTCTTCCCGGTCCGCTGGAGCCTGCGCAGGCCGTGGACGCTGGTCGCGGAGTCGAAGGCGACGGCCGACGAGCAGCCGCCGGAGCTGTGGATGGGCCAGGTCCGCGGGGTGCTCACCGTGCGCCAGGAGGCGTCCAAGGTGTCGCGGAACATCGAGATGTACTCCCTGCCGGACGTCGAGGGTCCGCTGCAACCGGTCGACTGATCGGCGTCCACGGGTGACACTGGGCTGGTGCCGGAACTACCAGAGGTCGAGGCGCTGGCCCACCACCTGCGCGAACACGCCGTCGGGCGGACGGTGCACCGCGTGGACGTCGCGTCCACGCAGGTGCTGAAGACGTTCGACCCGCCGTGGACGGCGCTGGTCGGCCGTCCCGTCACGGGCGCGGGCAGGCACGGCAAGCACCTGGACCTGGACTGCGACGGGATCCACCTGGTCGTGCACCTGGCCCGCGCGGGCTGGTTGCGCTGGTCGGAGACCACGTCCGCGCCACCGCCCAAACCCGGTCGCGGTCCGCTGGCGCTGCGCGTCCACCTCGGTCCGCCCGGCGAGGGGCCCGGCTTCGACCTGACCGAGGCGGGCACGAAGAAGGGCCTGGCCGCGTGGATCGTCCGCGATCCGGCCGAGGTCCCGAGCATCGCCCGCCTGGGTCCGGACGCGCTGAGCCTGAGCCGCGACGACCTCGCGTCGCTGCTCGAAGGCCGCGGCGAGCGGTTGAAGACGGCCCTCACCGACCAGACGCTGCTCGCGGGCATCGGCAACGCCTACTCCGACGAGATCATGCACACCGCGCGGCTCTCGCCGTACGCCACGGCGGGCAAGCTCGCCGACGACAAGCTGGACCAGCTCCACGAGGCCGTGACGACCGTCCTCACCGACGCCGTCAGCCGTTCGGTGGGGCAGTCGGCGGCCACCCTCAAGGGCGAGAAGCGCTCCGGCCTCCGCGTCCACGCCCGCACCGGCCTGCCGTGCCCGGTCTGCGGCGACACCGTCCGCGAGGTCTCGTTCGCCGACAAGGCGTTCCAGTACTGCCCGACCTGCCAGACCGGCGGCAAACCGCTGGCCGACCGCAGGATGTCGCGCCTGCTGAAGTGACGCTCAGGGCTTCAGCGGGTCGTGGCCCCAGTTCATCAGCGAGTACCGCCACCGCGTGTCCTCGACGTCGCCGGAGGGACGCTGGGCGAGGTGGCGGTGGACGTAGCCCACGACCTTGGCCATGTGCTCCTCGTCGGCGTCGGTCAGGTCGGCCTTCTTCTTGCCCAGGATGTCGACGATCCGCCGCCCGGAGCGGTGGCCGACCGACTCGCCTCCGTCGGACTGGCCGACCGACTTCGACTCGTCGGTGTCCAGCCAGCGCTCCAGTTCCGAGGCGGTCATGTTGACGGCCTCGCTGAACCCGGTCACGACTTCTCCCGCAGCGCGTCCGGCTTGTGCACCGCGTCCTTGCCGGTCTTGTCGCTCCTCACCCGGTACTGCGGTTCGTCCTCCGAAGCCCGCACGGTCCGGCCCGCGGCCTCGGTGTCCGAGGTGATCTCCTCGACCACCTCGCCCCGCACGCGCTGACCGTGGCTGGACCAGGAGACCTTGTCGCCTTTTTCCATGCACCGAGTGTCGGCCGAACGGCTCAGTCCCGCAGGATGATCACTTCCAGCGTGCGCGGTCCGTGCACGCCCTCCACCCGGTCCAGCTCGATGTCGCTGGTGGCCGACGGGCCGCTGATGAACGTCAGCGGGCGCACGGGGTCCAGGCGGGCCAGGGCCTCCGGTACGGTCGCCGCCACCTGGGACTCGCGCACGACGCACAGGTGGTAGTCCGGCAGCAGCGTCAGCACCCGCCTGCCCTGGGCCTCACCGGCGTCGAGCACGATCGTGCCCGTGTCGGCGATGGCCACCGCGCACCCCGTGAGCACGCCGTCCGAGCCGTCCAGCTCCTCGACGGTCAGCGGCGGCGAGTCGGCGAGCCACGTCACCGACGGGACCAGCCAGGACGCGGGCAGGTCGGTGGGCGCGACGATCCGGCGCCCGGCCAGCAGCGACCCGATCAGTTCGACCAGCCCGTCGGACGCCACCCGGTGCACGGTCGCGCGGTAGTCGGCGACCCGTTCGGCGAGCAGGTCCAGCGACCCCGGCCCGGTCCGGTGGTACCCGCGGGGCACCACCACCGGTGCCGACCGGTCGCCGAGGGCCCCTCGGATGCGGGCCAGGACCTCGGTGCGCGCGTCAGCCACGGTTCTCCTTCCACCAGGCGCGGAACGACTGCTTCGGCGGCACGGGCGCGTCGCGCGACGACGTCCACGCGGCGCCGGGACCGGGCAGGCGGGTGATGCGGCCGTTGCGGCTGACCAGCTTGGCGAACGTGGCCAGCTTCTGCGCGCGCTCGTACCGGCTGGGCGAGCTGAACACCCACGCGGCGGCGGCCATCGCGATCGACTCGGGCGAGCGGCCTCGGGCCTTGACGGACCGCGCCCGCAGGTGGGTCAGGACCTCGGGGATGTTGATCCGGACCGGGCACACCTCGAAGCAGGCGCCGCACAGCGAGGACGCGAACGGCAGCGACGCGGCCTGCGCGTCGTGCGGGTCGTCCACGAGCTGCGGCGTGAGGATCGCGCCGATCGGGCCCGGGTACACGGAGCCGTACGACTCGCCGCCGGTGCGCTCGTACACCGGGCACACGTTGAGGCACGCCGAGCAGCGGATGCAGCGCAGCGCCTGCCTGCCGACCTCGTCGGCGAGCGTGGCCGTGCGGCCGTTGTCGAGCAGCACCAGGTGGAACCGCTGCGGCCCGTCGCCGGGCGTCACGCCGGTCCACACCGAGGTGTAGGGGTTCATCCGCTCGGCCGTCGACGACCGGGGCAGCAGCTGGAGGAACACCTCCAGGTCGGACCACGTCGGCACCAGCTTCTCGATGCCCATCACCGTGATCAGGGTTTCCGGGAGCGTCAGGCACATGCGGCCGTTGCCCTCGGACTCCAGCACCACGATCGACCCGGTGTCGGCGACCGCGAAGTTCGCGCCCGACACGGCCACCCTCGCCGACAGGAACTTCCGCCGCAGGTGCGCCCGCGCGGCCTCGGCCAGGTCGCGGGGCTCGTCGGTCAGGCCGTCCGGCACGTCCGGCATCTCGCGGCGGAAGATCTCGCGGATCTCCGAGCGGTTGCGGTGGATGGCGGGCACCAGGATGTGCGACGGCCGGTCGTTCCCGAGCTGCACGATCAGCTCGGCCAGGTCGGTCTCGATCGCCGTCACACCACCGGCTTCGAGCGCCTCGTTGAGCCCGATCTCGGCGGTGGCCATCGACTTGACCTTGACCACCTCGTCGGACCCGGTCTCGCGGACCAGCCGCAGCACGATCTCGTTCGCCTCGGCCGCGTCCCGCGCCCAGTGCACGACACCGCCGCGCTCGGTCACGGACTTCTCCAGCCGCTCCAGGTAGACGTCGAGGTTGGCCAGCACCTCGTCCTTCAGCGCCTCACCGGCCAGCCGCAGGTCCTCCCAGTCGGTCATCTCCCCGACCGCGGCGGCACGGCGGCCGCGGATCGTGCCCGTGGCCCTGCGCAGGTTGCCGCGCAGCTGCGTGTTCGCCAGCGCGGTCCGGGCGGCGTCCGGGAACTTCGGACTGCCCAGCCACGTCACCGGGTTGCGGGTGCCCACGGCTCCTCCTCGGTGCTCGCCAGGATCTCGGCCAGGTGCACCGTCCGCACGCCCGCGCGCAGCCGCGACAGCCCACCGCCGATGTGCATCAGGCACGAGTTGTCGCCCGCCGTCAACACCTCCGAGCCGGTGTCGAGCACGTGCCGCATCTTGTCCGACAGCATCGCCGTGGACGTGTCGGCGTTCTTCACCGCGAACGTCCCGCCGAAGCCGCAGCACGACTCGGCGTCCGGCAGAGCCACCAGGTCCAGCCCGCGCACGGCCCTGAGCAGCGACAACGGCTTGTCGCCGACGCCGAGCATCCGCAGCGAGTGGCACGTCGGGTGGTAGGTGACGCGGTGCGGGAAGTACGCGCCGACGTCCGTCACGCCGAGCACGTCGACCAGGAACTCCGACAGCTCGTAGGTCGGCGCGGGCCGCGACCCGAGCTGCGGGTGGATGTCGCGCACCATCCCCGTGCAGGACCCGGACGGGATGATCACCGCGTCGTAGCCGGTGAACGTCCGCTCGTACGCCCCGGCCAGTCCGCGCGCGTGGTCGGGGTAGCCGGTGTTGAAGTGCATCTGCCCGCAGCACGTCTGGTCGAGCGGGAATTCCACCGAGCACCCCAGCCGCTCCAGCAGCGTCACGACGGCCCGCGCCGTCGCCGGGTACAACGTGTCAGTCAGGCATGTTGCGAACAAAGCGACCTTCGGCGACTTCTCGACAACCTTCTGCACACCGCCACTTTTGCCGCTGAGTCATCGGATGTCTACCCGAAGCAGTGGACCGTACGGGCGTTGGGGGCCGGAGGCCCTTGCCGAGAGGGCACCTGACGGAACAGCATGGTCGGTGTGGGTGACCTGTTGGCCGAGAGGACGGTGCTCGGCGTCATCGCGACGTTGGCCGTCCTCGGCCTCTTCGTGATGCTCTGCCGTGCTCGACGCGTGAGCACCTCCGTGGAAGACGCCGTCATGGACATGCTGCACCGCATGTCGAAGGCGTCGGCCGACCTGCGCGAGGGCCTGACCCAGGAGGCGGCGGACAAGGCGACACCCCACCTGCGCGAGATGCTGAGGTGCGTGGCGGTGGGCATCACCGACCACGAGGGCACCCTGCTCTCGTGGGACGGCGGCGCCAACGACCACTACGAGTTCCTCCAGGAGTACATCGCCAGGGCGATCACCGAGGGCCACAAGGAACACGTGGACCACCGCAAGCTCGGCTGCGAGCTACCGGGACCGTGCTCGTTGCACAGCGCCGTGGTCGTGCCGCTGGTGGTGGAGAACGACGTGGCCGGAACGCTCATCGTGATCAGCGGGGTGGCCAACAAGCGCCAGATCCGCATGGCCGAGGAAACAGCCCGCTTCGTCTCCACCCAGCTGGAGCTGGAGGTCTTGCAGAAGTCCCGCCAGGCCCTGGCCCAGGCGGAGGTGAAGGCTCTGCGGGCCCAGATCTCGCCCCACTTCGTCTACAACGCGCTGAACACCATCTCGTCCCTGATCCGCACCGACCCGGCCCACGCCAGGGAACTGCTCCAGGAATTCGCGGAGTTCACGCGCTACTCGTTCAGGACGGACGGCTTCTTCACCACCCTCGCCGACGAGCTGACCAACATCCACCGCTACCTCACCATCGAACAGGCGAGGTACGGCCCGAGGCTCAACGTCCGCCTCAGGATCGCCCCGGAAGTCCTCCAGGTGGTCCTGCCGTTCCTGGTGCTCCAGCCCTTGGTGGAGAACGCGGTGAGGCACGGCATCGCGAAGAAGCCGGGCGGCGGCCTCCTCACCATCATCGCCGAGGACAACGGCGCGGAAGCACTGATCAGCGTCGAGGACGACGGTGTCGGCATGGACCCGGACCGCCTCTTCGACGACCTCAAGGACGCCCACCAGACAGGCGCGCACGTAGGCCTGGGCAACATCAACGACCGCATGAGGGCGGTCTTCGGCGACGAGTACGCGCTGGTGGTCGAAACGGCGCCGGAAGCGGGGATGAAGATCATCCTCAAGATCCCCAAGTACAGCAGGGGCGTACGCACCAACCTGACGCTGGTGCAGCCGACGATGGAGGACACCAGCGAACAACCGGTGATCAGGGCGTAGGGGCGAGCGGCACCCGGCGCGAGCCGCGGCCACCACCGCTGGGACCGGCGGCCACCACCGGATCCGCTGGGACCAGCGGCCTGCCACCCGGCGGGCGGGAACCGACAACACCCGAACCAGCGGCACTCACCGAGCGGCGGCGGCCAACACGGTCACCAGCATCACCGCGCACACGCACCACAGGATCCACATCCAGTAGACACCCATGGGCGAAGGCCCGTCCGCGTTCTGCCGACCCCGGTCGTCCCACCACTCGACGTACCGCTCTAGCCATCGGATCGGGTTAAACGTCATGGGCGACCTCGCCGTGGTTGCGCTGGTCCCCGATGCTAACCGCGCGAACCCCACCCCGCCGCACGTAGGGTCGTGGTCATGAGCAGCGTGACTGACAAGATCGCGGCCCGCCTTCCGAAGATCGTCGGCGAGCGGGGCGAGCGGACGCCGGTCGTCGCGGCCGTGCGGTTGCACGGGGTGATCACGCCGACGCCCACGCCGATGGCGCGGAACTCGATCAGCCTCCAGAACCTGGAGACCGCGCTCACGCGCGCGTTCGAGCACGACCGGCTCCTCGCGGTCGCGCTGCTGATCAACTCACCGGGTGGTGCGCCGACGCAGTCCGCGCTCGTGGCCGAGCGCATCAGGGAGCTGGCGGACAAGAAGGGGGTTCCCGTGCTGGCGTTCTGCGAGGACCTCGCGGCGTCGGGCGGGTACTGGCTGGCGTGCGCGGGCGACGAGATCTACGCGCACGGGACGTCGATGGTCGGTTCGATCGGTGTCGTGAGCGCCGGGTTCGGGCTCAACGGGCTGCTGGAGCGCTACGGCGTGGACCGCCGGGTCTACACGGCCGGGGCGAACAAGGTCCGGCTCGACCCGTTCCAGGCGGAGAAGCCCGAGGACGTCGAGTGGCTGAGGAGCCTGCACGGCCAGCTGCACTCGCAGTTCATCGACTGGGTGAAGGAGCGCCGCGGTGCCAAGCTGACCGCCGCCGACGACGAGCTGTTCACCGGTGAGGTCTGGACGGGGGTGCGGGCGGCCGAGTTGGGGCTCGTCGACGGCATCGGGACCGTTCGGAGCGTCGTCGCGAAGAGGTTCCCGGACGCCGAGATCACCATCGCGGAGCCGAAGAAGAACCTCCTCAGCCGCCTCGGACTGGCCGGAGCCACCACCCGATCGGGGGACTTCGTGCTCGACGGTTTGGCGGCGCTGGAGGAACGTGCGCGCTGGTCCCGATTCGGATTGTGAGATCAAGGTTCTCCAACGGCTGGTCGGTGGCGTAGACACGACCCCTCGCGGATGGGCAAGATGCGCACACAGTGAGCACCCACGACAACACCGGTCTCCTCGTCCTGGCGGTGGACGACGAGGCGCCAGGTCTGAGCGAGATCAAGTTCCTGCTGGAGAGCAGCCCGCACATCCGCCGTGTGCTGACGGCCTTCGACGCCGCTGAGGCGCTGCGCATACTGCGCGGCGACTACGACGACGAGGTCATGCAGCGCACGAAGGACGGTCGGCCTCCGGTGGACGCGGTCTTCGCGGACATCAACATGCCGGGGCTGAGCGGAACCGACCTGGCGCGGGTGCTGAACGCGTTCCGCGCGCCGCCCGCCCTCGTGTTCGTGACCGGGGTCGAGCACTCGGAGGCCGTCGTCGCCTTCGAGGTCGGCGCGCTGGACTTCGTGACGAAGCCGATCAACGACGACCGCGTCAACAAGGCCATCTCCCGCGTGGTCGACCGGGTGAACCAGACACCGGCGGTGGCACCGGAGAACCAGCCCGCGTACGTCGAGCCGACGGACGAGGAGGTCATCCCCGTCGAACTGGGCGGGACGATCAAACTGGTCCCGAGGGCCACGGTGCGGTTCGTCGAGGCGCAGGGCGACTACGCTCGCCTGCACACCGCCGAGGGCAGCCACCTGGTCCGGATCCCGCTGGCGCAGCTCGAAGAGCGCTGGGCCAACGCGGGCTTCGTCCGCATCCACCGGTCCTACCTGGTGGCCCTGCCCCTGGTGAGCGAACTGCGCATGACGTCGAACGGCTACGCGGTCGTCATCGGCAGCGGTGCCGACGCCAAGGAGTTGCCGGTGAGCCGCAGGCACACGCGGGAGTTGAAGGAGCGAATCGTGCGTCCGCCCAAGAGCAGTTGGGGATGACCAGGCACGACATCGGGTCCGGTCCGCCCGGACAACCGGACCAGCCGCAGCCGGGGGAACGCGACTCCCCGCTGGAGGCGTCCGGCCGCAAGCAGCGGCGCCGCCGCGTCGTGCTGGCCGACAGCAAGGGCCGCGGCAGGGCCATGCGCACGATCATAGAGCTGGAGGAGCAGACCAGCGTCGGTGAGAAGCTGGTGCGCGACCTGATCAACCAGCAGCTTCGCACGGCGTTCCTGCTCGGCGGCAGCACCCTGCTGTTCCTGTGCCTGCTGCCCGCGCTGTTCCTGTGGGTGCCCGCGCTCTCCGACGTGCAGCTCGTCGGCGTGCGGCTGCCCTGGATCGTCCTGGGACTGGTGCCGTTCCCGCTGTTCTACGCCATCGGGTTCTGGTTCCGCCGCACCGCCGAGCGCCACGAGCGCGACTTCGTGAGCATGGTCGACCGCTGACATGACCCAGGACCTGTGGAGCCTCTCCGGCGTCGTCGTGGTCGCGGTGGTCACGTTCCTGCTCGGCTACGTCGGTTCCCGGCGGGCCAACTCCACCCCGGACTTCCTGGTCGCCCGCCGCGCGGTGCCGTCCACCCGCAACGCCGCCGCCATCTCCGGCGAGTACCTGTCCGCGGCCTCGTTCCTCGGTGTCGCGGGCCTCGTCCTCAAGGACGGCATCGACGCGATCTGGTACCCGATCGGCTTCACCGCCGGGTACCTCGCGCTGATGCTGTTCGTCGCCGCGCCGCTGCGCCGGTCCGGTGCGTACACCCTGCCGGACTTCGCGGAAGCCAGGCTCGGCTCGACCGGTCTGCGGCACGTGTGCACGTTCTTCGTGGTCTGCATCGGCGTCCTCTACCTGGTGCCGCAGCTCCAGAGCGCGGGGCTGACGCTGAACACGATCACCGGTCTCCCCGCGTGGCTCGGGGGTGCGGTCGTCACGGTGATCGTGGTGGTCAACGTGCTCGGCGGCGGGATGCGGGCGATCACGCTGGTCCAGGCGTTCCAGTACTGGGGCAAGCTGTTCGCCATCGCCGCGCCGACGTTCATCCTGTTCGTGGTGTTCCTCGGCGGCCCGAGCAGCGGTGCGCAGACGATCGACGACAACGGGCTGCTGCGGTTCCACGAGGACGTCACGTTCACCACCGGCGACCCGGTCCGCGTCCGGGTGTCCGAGCCGATCATGCTCGACGTGCGCGGCGTGGTCGACGGGACGCCGACCGACGGTCCGGTGCTCTGGAACAAGGGCGTCTACACGCTCGCCGCGGACACGCGGCTCAGCGTCGAGGCCGGCAGCGCCGTCCCGGTGGTCGACGGTGTGCCGACGACGAACGAGAGCTGGCTGAAGCCGCAGCAGGACGGCCTGTTCGGCCTGTTCGAGACGTACTCGCTGATCTTCGCGACGTTCCTCGGCACCATGGGCCTCCCGCACGTGCTGGTGCGGTTCTACACGAACCCGGACGGCACGGCGGCCCGCCGGACGGCGCTGCACGTGCTCTACCTGCTCGGCCTGTTCTACATCTTCCCCACGGTGCTGGGCGTGATCTCCCGCCAGTTCCTGCCGCAGCTGCTCGTGACCGGCAAGACCGACGCCGCCGTGCTGATGCTGCCCAGCACGGTGCTGCCCAACCTCGGCGGCCAGATCCTCGGCGCGGTCGTCGCCGCGGGCGCGTTCGCGGCGTTCCTGTCGACCTCGTCCGGCCTGGTCGTGAGCGTCGCCGGGGTGGTGTCGACGGACATCCTGCCGGGCAAGGTGCGCGACTTCCGGTGGGCGACGGTGCTGACCGGCGCGGTCGCCATCGGCCTCGCGCTGCTGCTGCCGCGCGGCGACGCGTCCCTCACGGTCGCGATGTCGTTCGCCCTGGCCGCGTCGACGTTCTGCCCGATGCTCGTGCTGGGCATCTGGTGGCGCGGGCTCACGTGGGTCGGCGCCGTCTACGGGCTGGTGGTCGGCGGCGGGCTGGTGATCACCGCCCAGGTCCTGACCGTGGTCAGCAGCTACACCGGTCACTGGGCGCCGTCGGTCACGGCGCAGCCCGCGCTGATCACCGTGCCCATCGCGTTCATCACCATGATCGTCGTCAGCAAGGGCACCCGACGGCGGCGGCCGGAGGACGTGAACCAGATCCTGCTGCGCCTGCACGCCCCCGACCCGCTCGGTTTCATCCAGGACCGGGACGTCGCCCGCTTCGGCTCGGTGGAGGAGAAGGCGCGGCTCGACCTGAAGCACCGGGGCGGACCCCGCTCCTGACCTCAGCCTTTGGTATCGGAGTGTTAGCAAGGTCTCAAATGGGTGAGCCTCGGTGTATCGATCTGGTTAACGGTGAGGTTTGTCCGATGAAGGGCAATTCGTCTCAGCAGCAGTACCGCTCATCGCATCACTCGACAGTTGGGCGCAATGAACCCAACGGGGACTTACAGCCAGTAGCCGCAGGTCTCTACGGTGCAGCCCGTACCTGAAGCACCTCAGGGAGGCATCACGTGCCCGTCACGTTGCTGACACCTACGACACGGACGCGAGGAGGGGACTGTGAGCACTGCTGAGCACCCCCCAGCAGAGTCGAATCACCTCGGCGAGCACGACTGGGAAGTGGTCCAGGCGAGCCCCGAATTCGTGGAACTGCGTCGCAGGCTGCGCAGCTTCGTCTTCCCGATGGCAGGCCTCTTCCTGGTCTGGTACCTCCTCTACGTGCTGCTGGCCGACTACGCGCACGGCTTCATGTCGACCAAGGTCATCGGCAACATCAACGTCGGGCTGATCTTCGGCCTCCTCCAGTTCGTGTCGACGTTCGCGATCACGACGCTCTACGTGCGGCACGCCAACAAGAACCTCGACCCCGCGGCCGAGAAGATCCGCAACGAGCTCGAAGGCGGCCACGCGTGAACAACAACCCGGTGCTGAACATCAGCATCTTCGCCGTGTTCGTGGTGATCACCCTCGTCGTCGTCATCCGGGCGAGCCGCAACCAGAAGACGGCGGCCGACTACCTCGCCGCCGGTCGCGCGTTCACCGGGCCGCAGAACGGCATCGCCATCGCGGGCGACTACCTGTCCGCCGCGTCGTTCCTCGGCATCGCGGGCGCCATCGCGCTGAACGGCTACGACGGCTTCCTCTACTCCATCGGCTTCCTGGTCGCGTGGCTCGTCGCGCTGCTGCTGGTCGCGGAACTGCTCCGCAACACCGGCAAGTACACGATGGGCGACGTGCTGGCGTTCCGCATGAGGCAGCGCCCGGTGCGCGCCGCGGCGGCGACGTCGACCATGGCCGTGTCCTTCTTCTACCTGCTGGCCCAGATGGCGGGCGCGGGCGGCCTCGTGGCGCTGCTGCTCAACGTCACCGGCAAGGGCGGCCAGGCGATCGTGATCGCCGTGGTCGGCGCGCTGATGATCGCCTACGTGCTCATCGGCGGCATGAAGGGCACCACCTGGGTGCAGATCATCAAGGCCGTGCTGCTGATCATCGGCGCGGGCATCATGACCGTCTGGGTGCTCGCCAAGTACGGCTTCAACCTGTCGACGCTGCTCGGCGCGGCCGTCGACAACGCCCCGAAGTTCGGCGAGAAGATCCTCGGCCCCGGCCTCCAGTACGGCGCGACCGGCACGAGCAAGCTCGACTTCCTGTCGCTCGGCCTGGCGCTGGTGCTCGGCACCGCGGGCCTGCCGCACATCCTGATGCGCTTCTACACGGTCCCGACCGCGAAGGAAGCCCGTCGCTCCGTGGTGTGGGCGATCTGGCTGATCGGCCTGTTCTACCTGTTCACGCTGGTCCTCGGCTACGGCGCCGGTGCGCTGGTCGGCCCGGACGCGATCAACGCCGCACCCGGCAAGGCCAACTCGGCTGCACCGCTGCTCGCCGAAGCGCTCGGAGGCCCGATCCTGCTGGGTCTGATCGCGGCGGTCGCGTTCGCCACGATCCTCGCCGTGGTGGCGGGTCTGACGATCACCGCGTCGGCGTCGTTCGCCCACGACATCTACGCCAACATCATCAAGAAGGGCGCGGTGGAGGACAAGGAAGCGGAGGTCACCGTCGCCCGGCGCACCGCCGTGGTGATCGGTGTCGTGGCCATCGTCGGCGGCATCGCCGCCAACGGCCAGAACATCGCCTTCCTGGTCGCGCTCGCGTTCGCGGTGGCCGCGTCCGCGAACCTGCCCACGATCCTGTACTCCCTGTTCTGGAAGCGCTTCAACACCAGCGGCGCGCTCTGGAGCATCTACGGCGGCCTGTCGGTCACGATCCTGCTGATCGTCCTGTCGCCCGCCGTGTCCGGGAAGCCGACCTCGATGTTCCCGACGGCGGACTTCGACCTGTTCCCGCTGTCGAACCCCGGCATCGTGTCGATCCCGCTCTCGTTCATCCTCGGCTACCTCGGCACGGTCCTCTCCAAGGAGAAGGACCCGGCCAAGTACGCGGAGATGGAGGTGCGCGCCCTCACCGGCGTCGGCGCCGAGAAGGCGGTCGCGCACTAGCGCCGCCCGTCCCCACGCCGGCCCGTCACCCTTTCGAGGCACTGTCCTCGGGTGGCGG
>NZ_DBNGPQ010000130.1:0-33294 GCF_057122925.1 Umezawaea sp.
TGGCGTTGTGCGTCGTGGTCGCGGTGAACAGCGACGCGGAGGGCATGCTGGTCACCTCGGCCGTGAGGCGGTTGACCAGTGCCGCGATCATCCTCGTGGTGCGCAGATCGGTGGTGACCTCCGTGGCAACTCTGCTCGGCGCCACCCGCGTGGTCGTGTCCGGTGGAGTGGGTGACGGAACGACGAGGCAGTCGGTCTTCTGGCCCGGTCTGTTGAGGCCGTTCATCGACGCCGCCGCGCTAGCCGGCGACCTGGTGCTGGCACTTCGCCCCGTCCACCTCACCGAGATCGGCCGCGATCCGCTCCAGTTCTGCCCACGTGTGCTGGCCGTGCTGCGCAATGGAACACGTCTCTGGTGCGAGGAACCCGAGGCCGCGCACCTGCTGCCTGACGACCACCTCCTGGAGGTGCGCGGCAGCGCGCCCGGCGGTTGAGCGGTCAGAACCAGGCCGTATCGCCCGGCGGGACGTCGGCGGGTGGCTCGCCCCCGGCCTCGGCGCACGCGATCAGAGCCTCGACCAGCCCGCACCGCGTGGATTCCGGCATCCGGGCGACGATGTCCGCGATCTCCGCCCGCCGCCGTTCGGTGATACCGCGCACGACCTGCCTGCCGACCGGCGTCAACCCGATGACGACCTCGCGCCGTGTCGTCGGGTTCGGCTGCCGGTCGACCATGTCCACCGCGACGAGCCGGGCCACCATCCGCGTGGCCGCCGACGGGTTCACCGCCAGCAGTTCCGCCAGTCCGATCAACTTCATCGGACCCCGGCTGTCCAGCACCACCAGCGGCCGGACCCCGGCCAGGGTGATCGTGTCCTCAACCGCTGCGCGGATTCCCCTCAGGTCGGACAGGGCCGCCCCGTTCGTGCTCGGGTACAACAAGGGGGAGGACGCCGCGATCGCTGTGGGATTCACCGTGATGATCACGGCCGGATCCAGCGCGGCAGCGACCTACCAGTACAGGCGAAGCGCCCGTCACAGGCCGGAGCGGACTTCGTGAGGCGCTGACGAAATGGCCGTGGCTGCTGTCGACGGCGGCCACGGCAAACGAGCGGTTCCGCATCGAGACGACCGACGTCCGAGGTGACGATCGGTGTCGACCAGGTTCTTCGCGAAGTGCTCGGCTGCTGCGCGGACCACGGTGCCGATCAGCGTCATCGACGAGCACAGCGGCAAGGGGCGAGGTCGGCGGACACAGCGTCACCACACAGGGAGGCCACCTCGGCCGACATCGTCGGAGCCGAGGTGATCACCTGGCCGGGATGGGTGGAGTCGTTGTCCCGCTTCGCTTTCGACGCCGCGAGACCTCCTCCGCGCACCGCCAGCGGCCAGCTGCGTCCTACGAGGACGTGATTGGCCCCGTCATGGTCGCCAGGGCGAGCGAACACGGATCGACCAGCCCCGGAGACGAGCACAGTTGCCTTGTTGCGGTCAGCGCCAACCAGACAAGGATGCCGGGGTGACCATCCGACACGTCGTCATGTCCGTGTCGGGCCGTGTGGCGGGACTGCCCGGCTGTGATCGGTACGCGGGGTGGTGTCTGATCCCTACTTCACGGAGGAACGCGTTCCCCGCCGCTCAGTCCTGTGGGTATACGCCGAAGTGGAAGTGTCCGGCTTCGTCGGCGCGCACGTTCAGGACCTTGTCGGCCAGAAGTCGGGCAGCGACGGGGTCGAGGAACACCGCGGCACCCGGCTCGGAGGTGACCACGAGTTCACCGTCGCCTGGTTGTGGTGCGATCGACAGGTCGTACCTTCCATCGCCGCTTCGCGCGGCGATGCGCAACCCCCCGCGCTCCGACACGTCCATGGCATTGGTCAGCGTGGTGATGGCAGCTTTCGCGGTGTCATCGATGGCGAGCACCGGCTCTCCTCCCCGTTTCGGATCCTGCGGTTCGCGGCAGGATGCCCCGACAGTCCACACTGGATGGACCGACGTGGATCACTTCGCGTTCGAGGCTATCCGCCCGACGGGCCGAAGGAAGCTCGGGTCCGCGTACCGCAAGGAAACCGTCAGGTGCCCGAGTCGCGAGTCGGCTGCGGTCGGCGGATGCTCGGATGGCCGCGAGAAGCGCATCGGCACACGGCCAACCGCACGTGGCGGAGGGAGGGCTACCTGGTGGCCAGCACCGCACCGGCCACCGGCGAGAAGGGGTTCTTCGGGCACCCCCGCACCTTGGCCAACCTCTTCGGCGTCGAGATGTGGGAACGGTTCTCGTTCTACGGGATGCAGGGCATTCTCACCATCTACCTGTACCACTCCGCGGCCGAAGGCGGGTTGGGGTTGGCGGAATCCACCGCGACCAGCATCGTCGGCGCCTACGGTGGACTGGTCTACCTGTCGACGATCGTCGGCGCGCGGGTGGCGGACCGGCTCTTGGGATCCGAGAGGGTGCTGTTCGGCAGCGCTGTCCTCATCATGTTCGGCCACATCGCCTTGGCGCTGCTACCGGGTTTCCTCGGCGTCGCGATCGTGGGCGGTGCGGCCGTCGCCTTCGGCGTCCTGCTCTTCCTGGCCGCGCCGCGCATCCGCCAGCTCCTGCACGGTGTCCGCTGATTCCGTCAGGGCGAGCTTCCTTGCGATTGGCTGACGACGGCCGGCAGGCGTTCGTGCGCGTCTGCCCCGGGGTAGCCGACCGGTGTGAACACCTTCCGCGTTGTCGCCGTGTCGAGTGCCCTGGTGCTCTCCCTCGCCTCCTGCGGGGAACCTCAGCAGCATCTGGAGAGCGGCACGATGGGCTCCAACGGGCAGGTGGGCCAAGTGCTGCTGAGGAACGTGGTGGTCCAGGCGCCACCCGGCCACTCCTGGCACCCTGGTGACGACGCGGACGTCCGCTTGACCCTGCTCACCGACGCGGACACGTCCGACGCCCTGATCGGGGTGCGCAGCGACAGTGCCGAACACGTCGAGCTGCGAGCCGACCAGGACTGCGACGGCACGAGTCCGCCGGTGGACGCGATCCCCGTACCCCCGAACGAAACAGCCGGTGGCTCCGGCGACATCGGATCCGACTACCACCTTCGGATCATCGGTTTCACCCGCGAGGTGCTCGCGGGCACGACCGTCGCGTTGACGTTCGACTTCGAGAAGGCGGAGGACACCACCATCGAGGCCATGGTCGAGGCGAATGGTGATGGTGATGTGCTCCCGCCTGCTTGTGGAACCCCTGCGACATCGACACCCACCACGTCGCCGAGCGACGGCCAATCCGTTCTGCGGGGCCGGGTGGAAGCCGGGGTGGAACCCGGATGTCTGGTGTTGACGACCGATTCCGGGCAATTCCTCCTCCTCGACGGTGATGCGCAGGTGCTGCGGCCGGGAACGGAGGTCGTCGTGCAGGGCGAGGCACGTCCCGGCCAGGCGACCACCTGCCAACAGGGAACACCGTTCACCGTGCGCGAGGTCCGACTCGCACCGGCCAGCCGCTGACCCGGCCCAACGCCCACGCCGCCCGGTGGGTGCTCGACGAGGAATGCGGGTCGTCGTCCGGGGTTCGAATCCGATCTGTTCAGGGGGTGCGGTCGGAATGCCCGCTCTGGACGTTCCGCACTGCTGGGAACGGATGCACGCGGGTGCGCGACCTGGGCCGGGTCGGCTTGGTGCCGTGTGCGATGTCCGCGGTGGACACCGCGTTGTAGGACCTCATCGCGGGGCTGTGCGGGTTGCCGCTGGCGCGCCTGGGAGCGGTGCGGACCACCGTCGCGGTCTACGGCAGCGGAGGGTCCACCACACAGTTCCGATCTGTGGAGACCTCGCGTTTGCCTGACGGCGGTTCGCGACGCGCTACAGGGCTCGCGGGCCGGTAGCCGATGGGCATGAACGGATTTGGCACCCTCGGAGTCGCCGGTGCGGTGAACGCCGCGATGGTGGCATCGTGCAACGTCGCGCCGCGGCAGTTGGGCACTGACGCGGAGATCGGTGGTGCTCTGCTGCGCGACGTGTTCGCCGAGGCACCTGGCGACGGTTCCTGCCAGCGCGGTGACGACCCCGTGGTGCGTTTCGCGATGTTTCGCGAAACCGATGCCGCCGACGTGCTGCTGGGCGTGCGCACGAGCACTGCGGACGATGTGGAGCTTCGTTCGGACGAGGACTACGGCGGAACCGTGCAGCGCATCCCGGTTCCGCTCGACACGGCCGGCAGCGCGGATCCGACCTGCCACCTGCGCATCGTGGACTTCTCCGAGGAAGTTCTGGCCGGCACGACGATCTCGCTGACGTTCAGCTTGGAAGACGCGGGTGAGACCGCGGTGGAGACGGTGGTCAAAGCCGCGGGGAACGGTGACGCGCCACCCGCCCGCTGCTCCAGGAACAGTTGGAGCTGAGACCTCCAGCAGCCAAGGGGTTCCTGCGCCGGTCAGCGGAGATCCGGCTGAGGACGTGAGGGAACGATAACGATGACAGGAGTGGGAGTCGTGATTCGACGTACCGAGAAGTTGCTCGCGGTGAGCGCGGCGCTCACGCTGGCCGCAGCCACGACCGGCTGCGGGGCCGACGACGACAGTCCGATCGCCGACGGAGGTGCGATGACCACGACCGCGGCACCAACGATCACGACGCCGGCCGAGAGCCAGTACTTCGCCGACGGCGACCACGTAGGAGATCAGGTCGACATCACAGCCCCGGTGGATGCCGATCTGACCGACGACGACTACGCCGATGACTACGGGCCGGTCGAGTCCGCGCTGCTCGATGCCTACGCGGATGAGGACTTCCTCGCCGTCGAGAGCGTGGTCGCGGGGTCGTCCCCGCCGAGCGGTTGACCGGCCGCGGTCCGACCGGTGATCGGAGGTCCTGCGGTGATCAGTCGGTGCACGACGTCGCGGAGCTGGGCGGTGGTCACCGCGACGAGATCGACGACGGGTGGCAACCGGATCGCGTCGAGCACCGCGGTCCAGGAGGTCCGGCCGGTTTCCAGGGCCGCCACGACGGAATACGGCCAGCCGGGGATCATGTGGGGCTCGCCCTTGCCGCGTCCGTAGGTGTGGCAGAACGACCGCCGTGGGGAGGTGTTGGCGTCGAGCCGCAGCCAGGGCGACACATCCACCGCCACCACGATCCGTCCATCCGCTGCTTTGGCAACCGTTGTGCGACAAGGATATTTGGTGGTCGTCATAGTCGATCCGGCCGTTGTTGACCGCGTCGTAGAGGCCACCGTGGCCTCGCCGGTGCTCCGGCGCCGGCGACAACCCGACCAATGCTCGGACCGGGCCGTCAGCGCAGAGCACCGCGTCGGTCAGCTCGAACAACCCGTCCGCCCGCGTGGTCAGACAGCGGTGGAAGTCCTGACGGAACCGACCCAGCTCCCCGAGTGCCTGTTCCCGGTCGACATCGTGCACGCTGATCACGGAGCCCTTGGATCGATCGTCCTTCTGCCGCGATAAGGTGATCAACCAAGGGCTGCGCTCATGACCACACAGGGGTGCGTCTCACCGCCTGGGTCCTTGAACAACAAGCTGAGGGCTTGTCGCGTCCGATCCACGTGCTGAACGCGTGATCGGTTCGTCGGAGATGAGTGCTCTGCGCCGCACGGCGGAGACGGAGATCTCCACGTGGTTCAACCGCGAAGCGTGCACGGGAACGTGGACCATGTGGGCGTCGGGGTCAGGCAGTGATCCATTGCACGGTGGCCGCGATGTGGTCCGCCGCTGGCAGCGCGCCGACCTGCGCGGGATCGCCGTCGAACTGGATACCGCCATCACGTCAGGTCACGAGCAGAAGCACTTCGGCCAGACCTCAGCCACCGGTGCGCTGGTAGTTCCATCCTGGCCGGCGGCCTCCGAAACAGTGGTGGATGCCGTGTCCGAAAGCCATGTGGGGGACTGGGTTTCGGTGACGTGCACGTTTCCGGTCGCTACGGCCGCCTGCTCATCGAACTCGGCGAAGCCCTCTAGCGCTCCTCGACCAAGCGGGCCAGTGCCGTGCCGGTGATCAAGGCCATCGTCGCAGCCATCAGCAGTCCGCCGAGGACACCGATGAGCACGCGGAGCGCGAGTCCCGGCTGCCACAGCGGGATCGTGACAACCAGGAACACCAGCAACGCCATGCCCCACGCGACGCCGGTCGCCCAGACCCACCGGTGTGCGTTCTGCACGTGGTAGCGCAGCACCAGCCACTGCGCGGTGCCGATGGACAGCAGCACCGCCATCCCCAACACCGCGGCGACGGGCAGGAGCACGACAGCGGGCAACGAAGCCAGTCGTTCGCCGTTGGCCGTCGCCATCATCGCGACCGTCCACGCGAAACCCGCGGCCGCGGCCGTGGTGGCGATCCACTGGAGACCGGGCAACCCCGGCAGGACACGGGGCAGCACCCGCGCCTGCGCCCAGCCGAGCACCGCGCCCTCGACGACACCCGCGAGCACCAGCACCGCGGGCCAAGGGGCCACCGCTCCCGCGACCGCGGGCAGGACGAACCCGACGAACTCTCCGGCGGTCACCCATCGGAACCAGCTGAGGCGGTCGAGCGGCTGGTTGGCGGTTGTCATGGTCCCAGGGTGGGCGACCTGGGAACCGGAGTGCAGGGACCAAGGTCCTTTCCTCTCGACTGCGAAGGACCCGCGGGGTGCGCTGGTTGATCCCGGCTCATCAGCAACGTCCGTCTCTACTGTGATCCATGTCACTTGGAGAGAGTGGGATGTCGCTCGAAGCACGCAATCCGGGGAAGGGGTTGGTCGCGATGATCACCAGCAGGTACACGCCGAGGCACCGAGCCATGTTGAAGGCCATCGCGGACGGCCGCGGTCAACTGCTCTGCGGGCGCCGTCCCAACCTCAGCGTCGACGGCCTCTGGTGCGACTTCACGGCCACCGGCGACCTCGTGGACAACGACCTCGTGCGCCCGGCCTGGCAGGCGCCGCCGGGTGTCGCCGCTCCCGCGGTGCTGACCGGGTCCGGCACCCTCGTGCTCCAGGCCATGTCCGCGCCGTGACGGCGCCGCGCTCGCGGGTGGTGGGCTCAGCGCGTGCGGGCGCGCAGCCGGACACCCAGTCCGCTGGCCGCCAACGGGGCCGCGCCCGCGGCGAGGAGCAGACCGCCGCCGCTCACCGCGCCGTCGGTCCAGTCCCACACCGCCTCGGGCACCACCGAGGTCGTTGCCACCACTCCGGCGACCAGCAGGACGGTGGTTCGGGACCGCGGGTACGCGGCGAAGGACACGGGTGCGACGGCGGCGCTGAGTGCGTACGCCCAGGCCACCGTGTCCGAGCCGCCGAGCAGTTGCTGCGCGCCGAACAGCGCGATCGCCACTCCGATGCCGAAACCGAGCGGAACGGGCCGCAGGACACCAAGCAGCGCGACGGCGAACCACACCGCGCCCAGGACGGACAGGGCGACACCGGTGGCAGGCGCGGTGTCGGTGAACAGGTCACCGGTCCACCGCCACCGCGCAGGCGCCCGCCACCGCCCGCCACGAGCACGACGGTGGCGGTGCCCGCCAGCGCGACGCGACCGACGCGGGACAGGTCCTCCCGGGACGTGCCGAGCATCGGCGCGGCACCGCCCAGCGGCAGACCGCCACCGACGTAGCCGAGCAGTTCCACGAGAACCTGCGCGGTGCCGCCCTTGACCTTGCCGCTGTCGTCGAGCGCTGCCCGCACGGCCTCCTCCCGCTCGGCGGACAGGATCCCGGCCCGCATCAGGTCCCGCAGGGCCGCGAGCTGGTCGGTGCTCAGCGCCATGTCGTCGCCTTCCCGTGGCGGTGCGGTGCACGAGCGTGCACCGGCGAGGACCGGAGCGGCAGGCCCGCTCCGGTCCTGTCCGCTGTTCACGCCTTCGGTTCGTGCGCGACCTCGACCCCGCCGAGGATCGCCGTGGCGTTCACGGTGAGCTGCGGCGCGTCCGGCGGCAGGTCCTCGGCGCCGGAGGTCTTGTCGTCGAATCCGCCCATGAACGGCAAGCCGCCCAGCGACACGCGCCACCCCTTGGGCACCAGCACCTGGACGCCGCCGAACAGCGCGAAGGCGTCGACGGTGGCCCTGGTGTCGATGTGGGCCTCACGCAGGTCGAGCGTCGCGCCGCCGAAGATGGCCGAGACGGTGGTGCGCTCGAAGTGCTTGGACCGCTCGCGCGTCGTCGTGCCGCTGAACATCACCACGGGCGTCGGGACGCTGTCGTGGTCGGTCGTGCGGTGCCTGCGCAGTCCTGCCAGCACGGCGAGTCCGACGAGCACCAGGATCGTGGGCCACACGACGTTGCCCGATGCCCAGCCCAACGTTTGCGCGAGCAGCACGACGCCCAGCACGGTGAGGACGACCGGGCCCGCCGACACGCTCCGCTGGGCGATCATCGCCGTCATGCCGAGGCCGATGACGGCGACCGGCCACCACCGGCCCAGGACGTCACCGGGGTCCAGGACGTCGGTGGCGTCGAGGATGCCGAAGACGCCGAGGGCCAGCAGCGCCAGTCCCACCCAGGTCCGGACGGGTTTCACTTCTCACCTCCTTCGACGGGGGGCGTCTCGTGGTGCTCGACCTGGATGGTCCACTCGTTGGCGAGAGCCCCGATGGCCCCGACGGCGACGGCCACGGGGGCGGCGATCGCGGCGACCACGCCCGCGGTCACCGGGATCTCCATCACGGTGTCGCCCTTGTCGTTCTTGATGACGACGCGGCGGACGTTGCCCTCGTGGATGAGCTGCTTGACCTTCTCCACCAGCGCCTGGCCCCGAACCCGCGTGTCTCCGGTTTCCTGTCGCACGGTCATGTCGTTCTCCTCCCACCACCACGGTCCGCCGCGGCGGTGAGCGGGGGCAGAGCCCGAAGTCCTCGTGGAACCCGGAAATGGTCCTCTCCCGTCGATCACCTCGGGTTCGTCACGGGACGGTGCCGCGAACAGCACGCAGAAGGCGCCGGTTCCGGCGCTGTCCGCGGCACGATCGCGTTGGACGAACCCGCGGGAGGGACCGGTTGGTGCACGGGTGACCGGATGGGGGCCACGGGTGGCGCTTCGCTCCCCGCCGCAGCGAGAACAGGGCGATGACGGGCAGCGTGCACGGCAGGTGACCGAGTACCGCGAGTGGCCGCTCCCACCACCAGATGAGGTCCGGTTCGCGGTCGTCGACCATCCGTCCGGCGAGGACGACGTAGAGGACGGTGCGGGCCAGTGCCGTCCCGTTGCTGTGGAACAGGAACAGCGGGAGCGCGAACCGGTTGACCAGAGCGGTCGCCCACCGGTTCGAGGGCATCGGACCGGTTCCGCGAAAGACCCTGCGTCTGGGGGACCTACGGCCAGTGCGCGCGGCACGCCCGATTCGTAACGTCGGTGCCAGGTACTCGGACGGCGAAGAGGAAGGCTTGCCATGACCGCAGTTGTGGCTCCGATCGTGGTCGGCGTCGACGGTTCGGAATCCGCGCTCGACGCGGTGCGGTGGGCGGCGGCGGAGTGCGCCAGGCACCGGGTTCCGCTGCGACTGGTGCACGGCTACGTGCTGCCGGTCGGCGGCTACCCGGAGATCGTCCTGACCTCGTACGGGGTGCGCGAGTCGATGGCGGCCTTGGCGCGGGGTTGGCTGGAGGCCGGTGTCGCGGCTGCCCGGTCCACCGCGCCGGACGTCGACGTCGAAACCGACTCGGTGCTCGACGGGGTCGTGCCGACGCTGATCCGGGAGTCGAAGCGCGCCCGGATGGTCGTGCTCGGTTCCCGAGGGCTCGGTGCCTTCACCGGGATGCTGCTCGGGTCCACCGCGGTCGCGCTGGCCGCGCACGGCAAGTGCCCCGTCGTGGTGGTCAGGGGAGCGGCCACCGAGGGCGGCCCGGTCGTGGTGGGGGTGGACGGCACACCGGCCAGCGAGGCGGCGATCGCCTTCGCGTTCGAGGCCGCGTCGACACGGGAGGCCCCGCTCACGGCCGTCCTGTCGTGGACCGACGTCCGGGTGGACAGCGCGTTCACCGAGGCGCGGATCACCATCGACTGGTCGCAGGTCGAGGAGGAAGAGGAGCGGCTGCTGGCGCAGCGGTTGGCCGGGTGGCAGGAGAAGTACCCGGACGTGCGCGTGGAGCGACTCGTCCTGCGCGACCGCCCGGTGCACGCCCTGCTGCGCCTCGCGGAGACCGCGCAGCTGCTCGTCGTCGGCTCCCGCGGACGCGGTGGCTTCACCGGGATGCTGCTCGGCTCTACGAGCCAGGCGCTCGTCCACCACTCCCACTGCCCGGTGGCTGTCGTCCGTCCTGCGTAGGGGATTCGCCCACGGCGGCCAGTTCGGCCAGCACGGCGTCGACCGCGGGGCCGAGCGCGCCCGCGACGAGCGGGCTCAGTCCCACACCGAAGGCCACGTCGTCGACCTCGATGGCGAGCACGACCAGCCTGGCGGGCATCCTGTCGAGGGCACGGGCCAGCTCCACGGCCTCGGGGACACCGAACCCGTGCGAGCTGGTGGCGGACGTCGAGGTGGGCACGTTCGCGCGGTGCAGCCGACCCGGCCGCGACGGGACGCACCGGACCGCGTCCACGACCACCGCCAGGTCGGCGTCCTCCCAGGCGTCCATGAGCCGGACGGGGTCGCCGTCGGAGATCTCGACCCGCACGCCGCGGCGCGCGACCTCCGCGACGATGGCGGGTCCGACGCCGTCGTCGCGGCGGAACTCGTTGCCGATGCCGATGACCACGGCGCTCACCCGCGTTCCACCGTGAGGTCGAGGAAGTGGGCCGAGCAGGAGATGCAGGGGTCGTAGTTGCGGATCGCCTGCTCGCACAGGTGGGTCAGGGCGTGGTCGTCGAGGCCCAGCGCCCCCGTCACGAGGTGCGTGAGGTCGTCCTCGATCGCGGCCTGGTTCTGCGAGGTCGGGGGGACGATGTCGGCGCTGAGGACCGCACCGCCTGCATCGAGTTCGTAGCGGTGGTAGAGCAGACCGCGCGGTGCCTCGGTGGTGCCGTGCCCGACCCCGGCTCGGTGGTCCACCTCGATGAACGGCTTCGGGCGCTCGTAGTCGGCGATGATCCGCAGCGCCTCTTCCACGGCGTAGACGACCTCGACCGCGCGCACCACGATGCTGCGGAACGGGTTGAGGCACTGCGCGCCCAGACCCGCGGCGGTCGCGACCTGTGCGGCGACCGGGGAGAGCCGGTCGGAGTTGAGGCTGTAGCGTGCGAGCGGGCCCACGAGGAAGAGCTGTCCGTCGAGCCGGGCGTGCAGCGCCGTCGAGTGCGGCACCTGGTGCTCGACGACGTGCGACGAGAACTCCGCGGGTGGGAACGACCGCCCGGTCGTGACGTGCGGTATGCCGCGGTCCAACGGGTACCCGCTGGTGTCGCGCAGCGCCATCAGCCGGTGCGGCACGTCCAGGTCGGGGAAGTCGAAACCGGACACCCAGCCGACCGTCGCGACGGCGTCGTCCAGCGCTTGGCGCAGCTGTTCGGCCAACGGTCGCAGTTCCGCCGCGGTGGGCACCCGGTAGAAGCCACCGAGCCGGACGTTCACCGGGTGGATCGCGCGACCGCCGATCGCCGACATCACCGAGTTGCCCGCCTTCTTCAACGCCAGCCCCCGCTCCACCAGTGACCGCTGCGCGCGGGCCATCGCGATGCCGTCGGGGAAGCCGAGGAAGTCCGGCGCGTGCAGCAGGTAGATGTGCAGGGCGTGGCTGGAGATCCACTCGCCGCAGTACAACAGCCTGCGCAGCGCCCGGAGTTGCCCGTCGACCTCCACGCCGCACGCGTCCTCGACCGCCCGACAGGCGCTCATCTGGTAGGCGACGGGGCAGATGCCGCAGATGCGCGCGGTGATGTCCGGCGGTTCCCGGTAGTCCCGGCCGCGCAGGAGCGCTTCGAAGAACCGCGGCGGCTCGTAGATGTTCAGCCGCACCTCCTCGACCCGTGCGCCCTTGGTCCGCACGTGCAGCGCGCCCTCACCCTCGACCCTCGCGAGCCCGGCCACGTGCAGCGTGCGGGACTGGTGCGTCACGCCCACTCCGGGGCGGCGGCGTTGAACGTCCGGAACACCCGGTCCACCTCCCCGTCGTCCATGCCGCACCGCCGCAGCAGTGGGATCAGCGCGGGCACGTTCGCGCCCGTCATCGGTCCGAAACACCCGTAGCAGCCCCGGTTCACGGCCGGGCACAGCGCGCCGCAGCCCGCGTGGGTGACCGGCCCCAGGCACGGCGTGCCGTCCGCCACGGCCACGCAGGTGAGACCTCGGCGCTTGCACTCGGTGCACACGCTGGTGTCGGGCAGGTCCGGCTCACGGCCCACCAGGAACGCCGAGAGCACTTCGAGGAGCTGGCGCCGGTCGATGGGGCACCCGCGCAGTTCGTAGTCCACCTCGACGTGCGCCGAGATGGGGGTCGACGTCGCCAGCGACTCGATGAGGGAGGGATCGGCGTAGACGACCGACCGGAACTCGGCGACGTCGCCGAAGTTCCGCAGCGCCTGGATCCCGCCCGAGGTGGCGCACGCGCCCACGACGACCAGCACGCGGGACTGCGCCCGGATCGACCTGATCCGCTCGACCTCGTCCTCGGTCGTCACGGACCCCTCGACGATGGACACGTCGTGCGGTCCGGGTTCGACGACGCCGGAAACCTCGAGGAAGTGCGAGATCCGAACGCGTCCGGCCAGTTCGAGCAGTTCGTCCTCGCAGTCGAGCAGGGTCAACTGGCACCCGTCGCACGAGGTGAACTTCCAGACGGCCAGGGAGGGGAGTTCCATCACAGCTCCTTCACCAGCATGAGCGGGGTCGCCACGGGGAGGTCGACGACCGGTCCGTCGCGGCACAGCAGCAGGGGGCCCAGCTGGCAGTGCCCGCACACGCCGGTGCCGCACTGCATGTTCCGCTCCAGGGAGACCTGGACGCCCTCGTCGGGAACTCCGCGGCCGAGCAGCGTCCGCGCGCAGTAGCGCATCATCGGTTCCGGACCGCACAGCATCGCCGTGGTGCGCGTCGCGTCCAGCGGGATCGACGCGAGCGGTTCGGTCACGACGCCGACGCGCCCGGTCCACCCGTCGGCGGCGTGGTCGACGGTCACGACGACGTCCACGTCGGCCAGCGAGTCCCAGTGCCGCAGCTCGTCGTCGTACAGCAGGTCCGAGGGTGTCCGGGCGCCGACGACGAGGGTGACGCGGCGGTAGCTCGACCGGTGCTCCAGAGCGTGCCGCAGCGCCGGGCGCAGCGGTGCCAGGCCGATGCCGCCCGCGACCAGGAGCAGGTCGCCGCCCTCGGCCCGGTCGACGTCCCACGCCGTGCCGAACGGGCCGCGGACACCGAGCACCGCGCCCGGCTCGGCGGAGTGCAGCGCCCGACTCACCGCACCGACCGCGCGGATCGTGTGGACCAGCACGCCACCGGCGGGGATGTCGCTGATCGAGATGGGGACCTCGCCGATCCCGTGCGCGTAGAGCATCGCGAACTGGCCGGGCCGGAACACGGGCAACCGGTCCGCGACCGGGGCCAGCACGAGGGTCGCCGAGTCCTTCGTCTCCACCCGGCGGCGCCGCACCCGGTGCGCCACCGGCAGCCACGGATCAGTCGCCATCGGGGTGCCGGTAGAGGTCGAGCAGGCGGATCCTGGTCGCCTGCAACCGGTTGAGCAGGGCCTCGACCAGTATCCGGGACATCCGGTAGCCGAGCACGGGATCGGCGTCCGCGAGCCTCCTGAGGTCCAGCGCGTCCACCACGACCGCGCTGGTCGGCGCGGCGATGCTCGCACCGAAGTGCCATCGGTACGGCGGTACCAGCCAGGACCAGCCGAGCAGTTCGCCGGGGCCCACGCTCTGGACCACCGTGCGGCCCCGGCCGGGGATGTCGGTGTCCACCACCGCGCAGCCCGCGGTCACCACCCAGCACCGGTCCGCGAGCCGACCTTCCTCGAACAGCCGCGCACCGGGTTCGTAGTCCTCGTGGCGGGCGATCCCCGCCAGCGCGGCGCGCTGGTCGTGCGACAGACCCGCCAGCAGCGGCAGGCCGTCGAGTTCGGTCATCGGCGCGGACGTCATGGTCGCCCTCCCAGCAGATCGGTGAGCGCCGCGGCTTCCGCGGTGATGTCGATGCCCACCGGGCACCAGGCGATGCACCTGCCGCACCCGACGCAGCCGGAGGTGCCGAACTGGTCGTGCCAGGTGCCCAGCTTGTGGGTCATCCACTGCCGGTAGCGGGACGCACCGCTGGTGCGCACCGCGCCGCCGTGCAGACCGGAGAAGTCGATCTCGAAGCAGGACGCCCACCGCTGTGCGCGCTCGGCGTGCCCGCCGCTGAGGTCCGTGACGTCCTCGGTGGTCGCGCAGAAGCAGGTCGGGCAGACCATCGTGCAGTTGCCGCAGGTGAGGCAGCGCTGGGCCACCGACTCCCAGTGCGCGGAGTCGCGGCTCGCCGCGAGCAGCGCACGCAAGTCGACCTCCGGCATCACCCGGCCCATCCGGTCCGCGGCCGCCGCCACGTCCGACTCCGCCAGCACGACGTCGCGCTCCTGCGCGGCGCGGCCGGGCAGCCGTGCCAGCAGCGCCGCGCCCGCCGGTGTTCCCGCCGAGGCGAGGAACCGGTGGCCCTCGTCGTCGATCCGCTCGGTCAGCGCCACGTCGTAGCCGGACTCCACCGCGGGGCCGGTGCGCATCGACGCGCAGAAGCACACCTCGCCCGGCTCGGTGCACTGCGCCGCCACGACGAACGGTGTGCGTCCTGTGGAGCGCAACACCTGCGTGAGCTTGGCGATGGCGGCGATGTCACAGGCGCGCGCGCCGAGGAACGCGTACTTCGCGGCAGGCTCGTCCGGCACGTGGAAACCGCCGCTGTCGCTGGACACCAGCGTGCGGCGGGACGGGTGCAGGAACGACTTCCACGACTGCGGCCCGGCGGAGTGCCCGAACACCGCGTCGTCCGAACGCCTGCGCACCCGGTAGCGACCCGGTCCCGCGTCGACACCCCACCCGGCGGGCAGGTCGACCACGGACTCCACCTCCGCCAACGTGATGGCGTTGTCGCGCAGGACCGGGCCGATCACCAGGTGGCCGTCGGCGCGGAGCGCGCCGATCAGCGCGTCGAGGCCGTCGAGGTCGAGTACCGCGTCGCCCAACCCGTTGGTGCTGTTCGGGATCACCATGGTTCGCGTCCATCCAGTTCGTGCTCGGTCCGAAGGGCGCAGGCCCACGGTCAGCCGGTGGGGGGATCCAGCACGTCGTCGAGGGGACGACGGGGAGTCGGCGGGAGCGGGGCCGCGTTCATCAGCCCCCAGCCGATCCGCAGCACCATCTGCGGGTACGTCGCTCCGCCCAGCACCTCGGTGCGCAGCAGTTCCCTGGTCTCCGCGACCTCGAGCGGTTGGGTCAAGGGGCAGGTGGCCAGTCCGGCGGCGGTGGCCTCCAGCAGCACGGCACTGGTGGCCTCACCCGCGCGCAGGCAGGACATCCGGTCGTCAGAGGTGGTGCCGAGCACCACGAGCGAGCCCTCGTCGTCGACTTCCGCCCCGCCGGGCTGGCGAAGCTCTCCCGAGGGGAACGTCCGGGTCCGGACGTCGCCGTACCAGACGTCGCCCGCTGGGATGTTGGCCGCGGGAACGCCCTCGACGGACCGGGCGCCGACGTCGCTCCACGTCCGCAGCTCCAGTGCGTACTCGGGGTCCGCGTTCTGGGCCTCGGCGGCGCGGATGATGGCCATGACCAGTTCGTACCGCGCCTTGTCGTCCGCCACGTCGCCGGCGATGACGCCTTCGGCCCTCGCGCGGTCGGCCAGCTGCGCGAGCAGCGCGGGAGGTATCCGCCACGAGGAGAAGCGGCGGCGGTCGGTTCGCCGGAACGTGATCGCCTTCGCCATGGCCACCTCGACCTCGTTCGGGTCGTGCCGCGACAGCTCGACCACCGCGAGGTGGTCGGGGCGGTCGGGGTCGGGCAGTCGGTGCACGGTGGCCCGCCAACCCGTGGCCGCGAACGCGATCCGCGCGTGGTGCAGCGCGGCTCCGCAGCTGAGCAGCAGGTCCGCGCCGGTCGGGTCGACAGCGGGCAGGTGACGGGAGGGATCCGCGAAGAGGTGCAGGCCCTCCGGGCCGAACCGCCACCGCCACGGCTGTGAGTTGTGCACCGACGGCGCACGGCAGGCCATCGTCACCGCCGCGCGGACCGTCGTCTCGTCCGGCGTACCGCGGTCCATCCGGATCACCTCCTGGCGTGGCACTCCGCCGTGGTCACCCTGTAGACCGTGGCACCGATCGATGGCCGGGTTCAGGGTCGGAGTACCCGTGTGGTCAGGGTCTGCCGTCCTGAGCGGCGGCCAGGCTCGCGCGGCAGGCGCGGACGAGTTGGCGGGTGGCGCGGCTGTTCGGCGACCTGCGGCACCGGGTGCAGCGCACGACGACGTCACCGGTCAGCTCGTCGACGCCGACGGTCGCCGAGCACTCGCAGTCGCGGCACCACCGGTGCCCGGTCACCACGATGACGTGCGCGGGGGAGTGCACGCACTGGTGCAGCCAGCGCTTGTGCAGTCGGCAGGTCGTGCGTTCCAGCGGGTCCAGCCAGCTCAGCTCGGCGAGGTCTTCCTCGGTCAGCGCGACGGCGAGCCCGCGGTCGCGCAGGTCCGCGTACCGGTCGGCTACCGCGGCGGTGAGCTGTTGCGTGGACATCTTCTCCTCCAAGGGGGTTCGGGACCTGGCCCTACGGTCCGCCTCGTAGCCGCGGGCGAACACCGCACGGGGACCCCGTTCCGGAGTGACCTGCACGCCTCGTCGGGTGCCCATCGGCTCTCCGCGCCGCGGACCAACGGCCCTGTGTGGCGACCGCGGTCCGGAGCAGCCTGGTACCAGCCCGAGGAGGACGACCATGAACAGCCAGCCCGCATCACCGGTCGCGCGACTGGTGCGCAGCGTGTTCGACCGCCGCAACCCGTTGGCCCGCAGGGGTGATCGGTTCGAAGGCGTGGTGCTGGTGTTCGCCGTCGCGGTCTCGCTGCTCGGCGTGCCCGTCGCGGCGACCGTGGGCTCGGAGCTGCACGAGTCCCGGTCGATCGACTCGAGGCACCAGCTGAGCACCCGGCACCAGGCCCTCGCCGTCCTCCTCGTCGACGCCCCGCCGTTCACCCGCACGGTCGACCAGGCCGGTGGTGTGCGGGTCTCGGACGTCCCCGCGTCGTGGGAGCTGCCCGACGGGTCGACGCGAACGGGCGAGGTGGCGGCGAACGACGGGGCCAAGGCGGGAGCCTCGGTGCGGATCTGGGTGGACGACGAGGGGGCGGTGACCAAACCGCCGATGACGTCCGTGGGCGCGGGCTTGGGTGCCGTCGTGGTCGCGCTGGTGTCGTGGACGGCGCTCGTCGGCGCGTTGGCCGCGCTGTACTCGCTGGTGTGCTGGGCCAACAGGAGGGCCTCCCTCCGCCGGTGGGCCGACGAGTGGGCCGAGGTCGGTCCGGAGTGGACTCGCCGGATCCGCTGACCGCAGTGCCGAACGTCATGGGATGCACGGGACCAACCGCACTGTCCGCGGACAGCGGTGAGCGGAAGCCTTGTTCCATGGAAGCCACCGAGGTGATGAGGCGCCCGGTGGTCTCGGTCAGTCCGAGCACCACCGTCCGCGCCGCCAACGCGCTGCTGGTCGACCACGGGTTCGCGGCCTTGCCGGTGGTCGACGAGGACGGGCACGTGGTCGGGGTCGTGACCGGGTCGGATCTCCTGCGAGCGAGCGTCACCGGGGCGAGTTCCCGGACTGTCGTGGCGCAGGTGGTGCACGCGCCCGCGATCACGGCCGACGTGACCGCGACCGTGGTGGAACTGGCGGACGCCGTGCTCCGCCACGGACTGCACTGCCTGCCCGTCGTGGACGAGGCCGGTGTGCTGGTCGGTGTGGTGAGCCGCACGGACCTGCTGCGCACGCTGGTGCCCGACGACGACGTGCTGGCCTCGCGGATCGACCGGCTGCTGCGCGACCACAGCCGAGCGGCGCGCTGGCGGGTCCGCGTCGTCGACGGTGACACCACGATCAGCGGACCGTTCGAGGACGAGGCGGAACGCCGAGTGGTCACGGCGCTGGCCCACACGGTGCCGGGCATCACCGGGCTGGTGCTGCGCGACCCCCTCGATACCGAGGACCCCACCACGTCGGCGGCTCGCTGACGGCGGGGGGAGACAACCGTGCGGCCGTGGCACCCCGGGGCCGTCGAACACCGCGGGTCTGCTCGGGCTCGCTGGGAGCGGAGGGAGTGGGACATGTCGGTCGGCCGATCGACCGGGACCGCGGTGACGGGCTCGGAGGACTCCCGTGATGCGCGGATCCACGTCGACTTCGTCGGCGGCGAGGAGTACGCGGTCCGGATGCGCGGCCACCACGTGGCCACCGACCAGCCCCTGGACAACGGCGGGGTGGACCGCGGTCCGTCACCCGTCGAGCTGTTCGTCGCCTCGATGGCCGCCTGCACGGCGTACTACGCGGGCCGCTACCTCGACCGCCACCACGTGCACCGCGAAGGTCTCCGGGTCTCCGCGGACTACCGCATGGCGGCCGATCGGCCCGCGCGGGTGGAGCGGGTGCGGCTCGACGTGCGCGTGCCCGACGGCACACCGGCGAACCTGCGGCAGGGCCTGCACGCCGTCGTCTCGCACTGCACGGTGCACAACACGCTGCGGCAGCGGCCTGAGATCCACATCGACATCAGCTGACCGGACCTGGCAGGAAGGCGGGGTGGGTGACGTGCGCGAACCCGTGGTGGGGTCGGTGATGACCAGGGCGGTCGTGACGGCACGGCCGGGCACGACCTTCAAGGAGGTCGCGGAACTGCTGGCGGACAACGGAATCAGCGCGGTCCCGGTCGTCGACGACGACGGAACGCCGATCGGTGTCGTCTCCGAGGCCGACCTGCTGGCCAAGCAGGAGTACGGAGGGGGTAGCCGGTCCGGTCCCGGTCTGTTCGCCGGTCGCGCTCGCAGGGCCAGGTGGCGCAAGGCTTTCGGCACGACGGCAGGTGACGTGATGTCGAAGCCGGTGATCATGATCGATCCCGGCGCGCCGGTCAGCGAGGCGGCCGGGGTGCTGGCGGAGGCGAACGTGCGGCGGCTGTTCGTCGTCGACCGCGCGGGTGAGCTGGTCGGCGTGCTCGCCAGGCGGGACCTGCTGCGCTCGTACCTGCGCGACGACGGTGAACTGCGCGAGGACATCCGGCGGTTCGTGTTCCGCGGGGTGCTCTGGGTCGACCCGGACATGGTCGGCGTGGTGGTCGAGGAAGGCGTGGTGACGTTGTCCGGCGAACTCGACCGGCGCAGCGAGGTCGACATCGCGATCGCGCTGACCCGCGAGCTGCCCGGAGTTGTCGGCGTGCGCAGCGAACTGGTGCACGGGTTCGAGGACGACGATCCCGGCACCGCGCGACTCACAGGGCGACCGACAGCCGGGGACCGGTGATGGTCTCCCAGCGGACCTCGAGCCGGTGTTCCAGCTCGCTCGTGGTCGTGTGCTCGGGACCCTCCAACGGCAGCCGGTGCGGCTCGAACGCCCAGCGCTCGCCAAGTCCACAGGGGTCGCGCGCCCAACCTCGGAACGTGGACTCGAAAGGTCCGATGTGGGTGCTTCGCGAAATCCACTGGCAGGGTGGTCCGCCGTTGACCCAGGCGTGTTCGGACACCGTGCGGTAGCCGAGGCCGAACGCCCTTGTCCGCGAACGCCCACAGGACCTGCGGGCCGTCGTGACCCGCAGGACGGCCAGTGCTCAGGTCGTGGCGGGCTCGCGGCACCTTCGGGCGTCCAACCACTCGGCGGCCGTCGTCCTCACGCGTCGCCGCGGTGCTGGTCGGCCTCGCGCTGGGCGTGCTCGGCGGGGGAGGGGCGATCCTGACCGTGCCGATCCTGGTGTTCCTGGCCGGGGTGGACGCCAAGCAGGCGATCGCCATGTCGCTGTTCGTCGCGGGCGTCACCAGCGCCGTCGGCGCGGTGTCGCACGCCAGGGCCGGTCGGGTGCGCCGGCGCACCGGCCTGCTGTTCGGAGCCGCCGGTATGACCGGAGCGTACGGAGGAGGTCGGCTCGCGGCCTTCATCCCCGGTGCCTGGCTGCTGGTCGGCTTCGGCGTGATGATGATCGTCACCGCCGTCGCGATGATCCGCGGGCGGAAGGCCGGGAGCACGCCCGCCGTCCACGGTGAACTGCCGATCGGCCGGGTCCTGGTCGAAGGCGTCGTGGTCGGACTGGTCACCGGGTTGGTCGGTGCGGGCGGCGGCTTCCTCGTCGTCCCCGCACTGGCCCTGCTCGGTGGCCTGCCGATGGCGGCGGCGGTCGGCACATCGCTGGTGGTGATCGCGATGAAGTCGTTCGCGGGTCTTGCTGGCTACCTGGCCACCGTGGAGATCGACTGGACCTCGGCGCTCGCCGTCACGGTCGCGGCCGTGGTGGGCAGCCTGCTCGGCGGTGCACTGGCCGGGCGGATCCCCGAAGAGCTGCTGCGCAAGGGATTCGGCTGGTTCTTGGTCGTCATGGGCGGCTTCCTCCTCGCCCAGCAGGTGCCTTCGACCGCGTGGCACGCGATGGCCACCGAACCGGCCCTCTGGCTCGTGGCCATCCCGCTCGGGGCATTGGCGGCGACAGGCTGGTGGGCACACCGGCGGTCGCGGTCCGACGTGCGCGGACATCGCCGCTAGCCGGTGGCGGGGCCTCAGGCCGACGTGGTCGACTGGGGGCCGCGCAGGTCTTCCGGCAGTTCGTCCTGGTCCTCGTGCGGCACGGGCGCGCTGACCCGACGATTCGCCGACCCGACGAATCCCAGGGTCGGCACGGCTCGGGTCCGGTGTGACGTCCGCGCACCGACCGGAACAGGGACCAAGGTCATCTGTGATGGGGACCAACCTCACTGCCGCCGGCTCACGACAGGGGAAATCCTGGTCGCATGGGAGCCGTCGATGTGATGATCAGCCCGGTGGTGCCTGCTCGGTCCGTTGAGTTGGCCGGCCAGGTGCCGGTGGTCGACGCGTCCGGGTCGGTGGTCGGCGTCCTGGGTTACGCGGACCTGGTGCGCGCGTTCACGTCCGAGGACCACGCGCTGGAGTGGCGGATCGAGGACCTGCTCCGTGACCGCTACGCCACCGCGAACTGGCAGGTGCGCGCCGTGGACGGGTTGGTGACGATCTCCGGTCACTTCGCCGACAACGCGCAGCGCTGGGCCCTCATGGCGCTCATGCGCCTGGTCGGCGGGGTCAAGGGTCTGGTGCTGAACGGGACCGCGACGACCGGCGTCGCCCGCATTCGACTCGGCTGACCGCGGGAGAGTTGCGTTTCGAGCGGCTGGGATCCGCCGTACCGAATTCCCGGTGAGCAGGTTCCAATTGTGGTGGGCTGGACTGGTCTCCCGATCCGCACTCCAGTGGAGTCCCGACCGAGAGTTGCGACGTCTATCTCAGTCCTGTTCGCTCGACCTGTCGTGCGGCGTCATGAGCCGCAGCGCGATATCGCGGTCGTCCGCGCTATCGGCGTCGTTGTCCGAATTGGCATCCGACCACGAATTCGGCGTGATGTCCGCCTTGGGCGGTAATTCCGCTTCGGGTAGCCATCCCCGGTAGCGCACGGTTGCGATGACCTTCGCACCTGCCGCGTGCCGCACGGCCAGGTCCAGCGAGACGGCTCGGGTGACCCCGAACCTGGCCGCGATCGACACGGCTCCGGGGATCCACCGCTTCACCGCGTCGACGGTCGAGCGGGGCGTCGACCTGCTGCCGTCGAACTCGACGCTGCCGACGAGCCCGTGTTCGGCGACGGAGGCGCTGAAGGCCGACAGGACCGCGTCGAGCGATCGATCGCGACCGCTTCTCCGGTGCTCGCTCGCGACGACGCGCGCGCTGGTCGCGATCCGGTCGGCCTCCAGGACGGCGGCGTCGATCGACTTCGACAGCGCTTCCGGCGCCTGCGACCTGAGCGAGCACAACCGCGACGTGATGGCGAACAGGCTGCCCGCGACGTGCCCGTAGACGCGCGCCGCCGCGTCCGTGCCGTCGTCCGCCGGTGCGAGGTGGCCGACTGCTCCTCCTTCCGGCACGAGCAGTGCCCACGCCAGGTACTCGGCGAACGCGGTCGCCATCCCGCGGTCCGACTCGGCGGAGTTCGCCTGCCCCGGCAGCCTGCTCAGCAGGAGCGCTCCCCGGAACTGGCCGCCGCTGTACGCGGGTGCGACGACGGACGGGCCCGTCGTCGTCGACCTCGCGGACTGCCCGGTGCGCTCGTGCAGCGTCGTCTCGTCGACCAGCACGGCTCGCCCCGCCTCGACCGCCAGCGCGGTGGCCGAGCCCTCGAGCGGCAGGACGCGGTTCTCCCATTCGGCGGACCCACCCGCCGCGACGACGACCCGGACCCAGTTGCCGTCGTGGAACGGCACGGTGAGCGCCGCTGCCGTCGCACCGCTGTGGACGCGGGCGCACTCCACGAGCGACCGGATCAGCCCGAGCGGATCGGCCAGCGGGCTCGCGGCGACCAGCAGGGAACCCAGTGCGAGTCGCCAGTCCCCGCCCTCGGCGGACGTGGTTCCCGCGCCCGAGGTGTCGACATCGGGTTCATCCGAATTCATTCGCCTCCAACCGGATCGGGTAGGCATTGCGTCGAGCGGGCTGATGAAGGGGTGGTTGACCATTGAACACCACTCGCCGGTCGATCGGTGCTGAATCCGCGCGGAGAAGCAGTCGAATGGACGATCGTTTGCCGGGGAGGCGCGAGGGTGCGGTCTCGCCGGCGCGCGGAACCACCATTGTGGTGGCGCCCGTCTTCGGACGAGTGGCTCGCGATGGCAATTCCCTCCACTGTCCCGCGGTCGTCGAGCAGGCCCACGGGCACGGATTCGCACTGCGCGCCGCGCGTTTCCCGCTTGCGCGGTGCCGCGGAAGGCCGAGCCGTGACCAGCGGACCTGTGCACTCGGGACCAAGGGCCGCGTCGCCGCCCCCCTCGGCCTCCTAGCGTCGAGGGCGTGGCACCTGTGGTCGTGGAGGTGAGCTGCGGTGACTCGTACGGGGAACTCGGTGGTGGTCGGCGTCGACGGATCGGCGTCGTCGATGGGGGCGGTGCGGTGGGGAGCTCTGGAGTGCGCGCGGCAGGGCGGCAGCGTGCTGCGGCTGGTGCACGCCTACCTGATGCCCGCCAAGGTGGCGCCGACCGTCCTCGCGGTCGGCTCGCGGATCCCCGGCGCCATCGAGGCGCAGGGACGGCGGTGGCTCGCGGAAGCCCGCGCGGCGGCGGGCGACGCGGCGCCGGACGTCACCGTGGAGACGGAGCTGGTCCTCGGTGCGGCGGTTCCGGTCCTGGCCCGCGAATCCGAGGGTGCCGGGATGATCGTGCTCGGATCGCGGGGACTCGGCGGTTTCGCCCGGCTGCTGGCGGGGTCGACGGCGCTCGGGACGTCCACGTGCGCCGAGTGCCCGGTCGTCGTGGTCAGGGGAGAGTCCACGGAGGATGGTCCGATCGTGGTCGGCGTTGACGGGTCGGTCGCCGGTGAGGCGGCGGCCGGCTTCGCGTTCGAAGCGGCGGCGGCCCAGGGAGCTCCGCTGGTGGCGGTGATCGCGTGGACGGACTACCTGGAACCCGCCCTCCACGGTCGGACCTGGCCGCGGGCCGAGTGGTCGCGGGTGGAGGAGGCCGAACTGCGGGTGCTCGACCAGAGCCTGGCGAGGTGGCGGGAGAAGTTCCCCGACGTGCGCGTCGAACGCGTCGTGACGGAGGACCCGCCGGTGCGCTCGCTGCTGCACCAGGCACGGAAGGCACGGCTGCTCGTGGTCGGCAGCCGCGGTCACGGCGCGCTGGCCGGGATGCTCCTCGGCTCGACCAGCCAGGCGCTGGCCCACCACTCCCCGTGTCCGCTGGCGGTCGTCCGCCCCCGGTGACGATCGCGGAACCCGCTGCACGGCGGGGAACCCGCGTCAGGGTCCGAAGTCCCGTCGACGTCGGCCGGTTGGACTCTCACCCCGCCCACCGCTGTGGACGAGCGTGGAAGTGCACAGCCGACGAGGAGAAGACATGCGCCACGCAGGACAGACCACCATCGACAACATCCAGGTCTCGCTGACGGCGAAGGTGCCCGACGACGCGCGCGACTACGCGGCGGCGAAGGTCGGGGCGCTGGCGAAGTACGCGCCCGCGCCGGTGGACCTCGCGGCCGTGCGGCTGACGACGACGGCCGACCGCAGGACCCGGCCGCTCGTCGTCGCGCACGCCCGGCTGACCGTGAACGGTGCCGGGGTGAACGCCGAGGCGACAGCGGGCACGTACACCGAGGTGGTCGACCAGCTCCACGACCGGCTGCGGGACCTGTTGCTCAAGCTGCACAACTGACCATCCACAACGGACTTCCACCGCACATCGGGGAGGCGCCAGATGACCACGGCGACAGCGGGCTACCCGGTGCACGTGCGGGGTCGGCTCGATCCGGGACCGAGTCGGGGGCTCTGGCCGGTGAAGTGGTTCCTGGCGATCCCGCACCACGTCGTGCTCGCGTTCCTGTGGGTCGGGTTCGCGGTGTGCACCGTGCTGGCGTTCTTCGGCATCCTGGTCACGGGCCGCTACCCGCGACCGCTGTTCGACTTCACCCTCGCCGTGCTGCGCTGGACGTGGCGCGTCGCCTACTACACCTACGGCGCGCTGGCCACCGACCAGTACCCGCCGTTCAGCCTCGGCGCTGAGCCGGACTACCCGGCGACGCTGGACGTCCCCTACCCCGAGCACCTGTCCCGAGGTCTGGTGCTCGTCAAGTGGTGGCTGCTGGCGATCCCGCACCACCTCGTCCTGGGAGTCTTCCTCGGTGGCGGCGGGTACGCGGCGTCTCGGGTGGGGGCGTGGGCCACCCGCACCGGCGGCCTGGTGGGGCTCGTCGCGCTGTTCGCGGGCGTGGCGCTGCTGGTCACCGGCCGCTACCCGCGCGGGCTGTTCGACTTCCTGCTGGGCATGGACAGGTGGGCGCTGAGAGTCGCCGCGTACGCGGGCCTGATGACCGACGCCTACCCGCCCTTCCGCCTGGACACCGGCGGCGACGAGCCCGGCGTGACGACGATCGACCACCCGCCGCCGCCGCACGCCGACGGCGGGGGGTGGTCGGGAGGCCGGATCGCGGCGGCCGTGATCGGTGTGGCCCTGCTCCTGTTCGGCGTGGCCCTCTCGGCGGCGGGCTCGCTCGGGCTCTGGGCGGACGCGACCCAGCGCGATGCCGACGGCTACCTCCACACCGGCGCGAAGTCGTTCCACAGCGACGGGTACGCGCTGTCCTTCGGCACCGTGGACCTGCGGTGGACCGAGGCCGCGTGGCCCATCGGCACGGACTGGCTCGGTGACGTCGAACTGCGCGCCGACGAGGACGTGATCATCGGCATCGGCCCCGCCGACGACGTGAACCGCTACCTGTCCGTCGTGGAGCGCGACGAGGTTCAGGGCATCGGTCCGGAGGTCGTCTACCGGCACCTGGACGGCGGTCCGCCGCCCGCGACCCGGCCGACCTGGGCCGCATCGGGGACGGGATCGCTGACGTGGCACGCCGACGAGGGCACGTGGGCGGTCGCCGTCCTGAACCCGGACGGCTCGCGGGTGGTCGACACCCGGTTGTCCGCCCGTGCCACGGTGCCCGCGCTCGGCTGGGTCTCCACGGCGCTGCTCCTCGGCGGGGTCCTGGTGGTCTCGCTCGGCGGCACGACGTTGCTCGTGGCCGCGGTGCGGTCGTCCCGCCGACGCGAGGTGGACCAGGTCGTGGCGCCACCGGGCCATCCCGAAACCGATCTCTAGTCTTTTGTGGACAGTGACGGAAGTCCCTCTGGCCAGAGTGCGCACGCCTCTGGCCAGAGGCGTCCGCGAGGTGTCTCCTGGAGACAGGAGCAACGCAGGGAAGGAAGGGAACGAGATGACCTCCATCATCCGCCGTCCGACCAGCACGTTCATCCCGGACGTGGTGGACCTGTTCGACGCGGCGTGGCCGTTCAGCGCGAACAGGCACCCCGTCCACGTCGAGGACTTCGTCGACGACGGCTCGTACGTCGTTCGGGCGGAGCTGCCGGGGCTCGACGCGGACAAGGACATCGAGGTGAGCGCTTCGAAGAACACGCTCACCATCTCCGCCAAGAGGGAGGAGCGCAAGCACGACCGCCACCACTCGGAGTTCCGCTACGGCTCCTTCAGCCGCTCGGTGACGCTGCCCGCGGGCACGGACACCGAGACGATCTCCGCCAAGTACGACCGGGGCGTCCTGGAGATCCGCGTACCGATCAGCGAACCGGAGCAGGACCGCAAGATCCGGATCGAGGTCCCGGCCGAGTAGCGGTCGCCACACATCCCCGTGCCGGGTTCTCCGACACGGGGATGAGGTCTGTCCGGGTTCCTGACCCGCTCGTCGCACGAGCGGTCGGACGGCGCGAGCAGCGCCCCGCGTGCTCCGGGGACGGCCACCCCCGCATCGGCCCGCCCGATCCGCCGCCCGGACGTCGCGGCAGCGGGGAACCGGGCCGGACGCGCCGGACGGTGGGGCCGTTCGGCGCGTCCTCGCCTCATCCGAGCACGTCGTCGAGGGCGCGGCGTGGAGTGGCGGGCAGCGGCTCACCGCTCACCGGCGCCCAGCCGACCCGGAGCACCAGCTGCGGGAACGCGACGTCGTCGAGCACGTGCTCGCGCAGCAGGTCCCTGGTGGCGGTGACCTCCAGCAGTTGGCTGAGCGGACACGTGGCGAGCCTGGAGTCCGTCGCCGTCAGCAGCACCGCGCTCAGCGCCTCCCCGGCGCGCAGCCGCGATCCCCGGTCGTCGGAGGACGTCGCCAGCACCAGCAGGGCGCCCGCGTCGTCCTCCCAGCCCGGCGTGGACACCGTCAGCGAGCCGTTCGGGAACGGACGCATCTCGGTGTCCCCGTGGGACACGGGCACCGAGGGGATGTTCGCGGCGGGAACTCCCTCGCGGGCACCGCGGCCACGACCGGCCCAAGCCGCCAGCTCGCTCGCGTAGGCCGGGTTCATCCCCTGCTGCCACGACGCGGCGCTGATGGCCGAGGTGATCCGGAACCGGTCGCGCGGGTCGTCGGCGGCCACCAGGATCGCGCCGTGCTCTGCCGCCCGGTCGACCAGCACCCGCACCAGGTCGGCGGGCACCTCCCACGAGCTGAAGCGCCTGCGGTCGGTGCGGCGGTGGGGGATGGCTGCCGACAGCGCGATGTCCTCCGCGCTCGCCTGCCTCGGGTAGAACGTCACCGCGGCCAGGTGGTCGGGCTCGGCGGGGTCGGGCAGACGGCGGACCACCGTCGCCCAGCCGAGCGCGGCGAAGCCGACCCGCAGGTGGTGCAGCGCCGCACCGCAGCTGACCAGCAGGTCGCGCCCGTCCGGATCGGTGGCGGGCAGGGTCCTGCTGGGGTCTGCGAACAGGTGCACCGAGCTGTCGCCGACCGTCCACCGCCACGGCTGGGTGTTGTGGATCGACGGCGCTCGGCAGGCCAGTCCGATGACGGCCCGCACGGTCCCGACGTCCGGGTGGTCGTCCCGCATCACGCTCACCTCCTGGCCTGGACCGCTGCCGCCAGCATCAGCCTGCGTTCGGCCGAGCCGATCACCGACCGGGCGGCGTGCACGGCGTCGGGGTTGACCGAGATCGACGTGATGCCCTGGCGCACCAGGTGTTCGGCGAACTCCGGCCGGTTGGACGGTGCCTGCCCGCACAGCGACGACGTGATGCCCGCGTCGTTGGCGGCCGTGATGATCCGGCTGATGAAGTCGAGCACGGCCGGGTCGGACTCGTCGAACAGCTCCGCGCACACCTCGGAATCGCGGTCGACGCCGAGCACGAGCTGGGTGAGGTCGTTGCTGCCGATGGACACCCCGTCGATGCCCGCCCTGGCGTACTCGGGAATCCAGTAGGCGACCGACGGGACCTCCGCCATGACCCACCGGTGCAGGCCGCGCTGGCGGCCGAGCGGGCTGGCGTCGATCTGCTCCAGGCACGCCTCCAGCTCCCACTTCGTCCGCACGAACGGGATCATCAGGTGCAGGTTCGGCGTCTGCTCCCGAACCCTGGCCAGCACGTCGAGCTCGCGGCCGAACAGCATGGGTTCCTTGACGTACCGGTAGCAGCCACGGTAGCCGATCATCGGGTTGTCCTCGTGCGGCTCGAACTCCGCCCCGCCGAGGAGGTCGTGGAACTCGTTGGTGCGGAAGTCGATCGCGCGGTAAACCACGGGCCGGGGGTAGAACGCCCGCGTGATGCGCAGCAGCGCCTCGATCATCGCCGTGGCGAACTCGTCCCCGGTCTCGTGGGCGAGCAGGTACCGGGGATGGGTGCCCTTGAGGGCCTCGGTGAGCATGAACTCCGCCCGCAGCAGGCCCACCCCGTCCACCGGGAGGGCCGCGACCTCCTCGGCGTGCTCCGGCATCGCCAGGTTGACGTAGAGCTTGGTCGCCAGCGTCTCGACGGCGCCCGCGGTGGTCGGAGCCTCCTGGCGGGGCGTGGTGCGTACCGGTCCGCCGACGTCGCCCTCCAGGACCCGGCCGCCCGCGCCGTCCACGGTGACCAGTTCGCCGTCGCGCAGGACCTGGGTGGCCTTGCGGGTGCCCACGACGCAGGGCACGCGCAGCTCCCTGGCCACGATCGCGGCGTGGCAGGTCATGCCACCGCCGTCGGTCACCAGCGCGGACGCGCGGCGCATCGTGGGGACCCAGTCCGGGTTGGTCATGGTCGCCACCAGGACCTCACCGTCGACGAAGCTGCCGCCCTCGGACGGCGAGGTCAGCACCCTCACCCGGCCGCTCGCGAGGCCCGGTGAGGCGGACAAACCGTTGAGCAGCACCGTTCCGGGTGCTTCACCTTCTTCCAACGTGGTGATGGGCCGCGACTGGACGAGCCACGTCCTGCCGTCCGCGATCGCCCACTCCAGGTCCTGGGGAGTGCCGTAGTGCTCCTCGACCCGCAGCGCCAGGCGCGCCAGGTCGATGGCCTCGTCGTCGGTGAGGACCCGCTCGGCCCCCGTGTGCTCGTCGAGGTCGACGCGGAGGTCCGCGCCGTCCGGACCGCGGACGATCTTGTGGGTCTGGTGGCCGACGCGGGCCTCCAACAGCCGGGGCCCGGTCTTGGCGAGCACGTAGGTGTCGGGTTCCACGGCGCCGCTGACCACGACCTCGCCGAGGCCGAACGCGCCCTCGACGACGACCCGGTCCCGGTTGCCGTTGGACGGGTCGGCGGTGAAGGCCACGCCGGAGCGCTCGGAGTCGACCATCTGCTGCACGACCACGGCGATGGCGGGTTCCTCGACGATCTTCCTGCTGGCCCGGTAGGCGATGACCCTGGGACCGAACAGCGAGGCCCAGCAGTCGCGCACGCGGTCGACCAGATCGGTGTCGCCCACGACGTTGGTGTAGGTGGCGTTCATGCCTGCGAACGACGTCCCGGCGCCGTCCTCCGACGTGGCCGACGACCGGACCGCCACCGACGCGTCCTGGCCGAGGGCGTGGTAGGCGTCGAGGACGGCCGCGCGCACGTCGTCCGGGATCCCGGCCTTGCGCACGAGGTCCTGGAGCAGCTCGCAGGCGGCGGTGAGCTCGGTGGGCTTGTCCACGGCCAGCAGGGCCGTGTCGAGGGCGGACCGCAGGTCGTCGCGGGTCCCCCCGCGTTCCATGGAGGCGAGGTAGGCGTCGGCGGTGATGACGAATCCGGGGGGCACGGGCAGGCCCGCGCCGGTGAGTTCCCCGAGGTTCGCCCCCTTGCCGCCCGCTACCGCCGTGTCGTTCTTGCCGAGGGTGTCGAAACCGACGACGTTGCTGGTCATGTCATCTCCTCTGCCGGTCGACTTCCCCCTTGGCGTTCGCGTCTCGAACGGGGAGGCGGAAGTCCTGTTGGTGGACACGGAGGTCCCGCGCCCTGGTCATCTGGTGAGCACCGCGCGCAACCGCCACGCGCCCAGTGCGAACAGCACCGCCGCGTAGCAGGCCAGCACGCCGAGTTGGGGCAGCACGTCGGGCAGCGCGCCGCCGTCGCGGCCGAGTGCCGCGAACCCCCGGTCGGCCCAGGCGTGGGGGGTGAGGAGGGCGACCTCGCGCAGGGCTCCGCTGAAGAACTCCAGCGGCACCATGCAGCCGCCCAGCGCTGCCAGCCCGAGCGCGAGCAGCACGCCGAAGCCCCCGGCCTGCTGCTCGGTGCGGAAGACCGCTCCGAGCAGCATCCCCGCGCCGCCCGCCACGAGCGCGAACAGCAGCAGCAAGGCGCCCACGGCGACCGGGTCGCCCCAGCGCACGCCGAACAGCAGCGCGGTGCCGACGACGATGAAGACGCCCTGCACGAGCGCGATCGCCACCCGACCCAACCCCTCCCCGAGCACGACCGTCACCGCCGAGGTGGGAGTGGCGACCATGCGTCGGGACAGGCCGAGCCGTCGGGTCTCGATCAGGGCGACCGAGCTGTTCATCGCGGTGAGGAACATGAACAGCAGCAGCTGGCTGGACGCGCCGAGCGAGAACATCCCCAGGTCGGCGGGGAACAGCGCTTCGCCGGTGGTGGTCGCGGACACCGAGATCGCAGGCACCGCTTCCGCCACGGAATCCACTGTGGACAGCGCGGTGTCGAGGTCGGTGCCGTTCAGGCCTGCGACGAACGCACCGGAGGCGAGCCTGCCGCCCTCCCGCGCGAGCACCCCGGCCACGAGCGGGCGCGTCTGCTGACCGTTGCCGTCCTGCCGGACGACCAGGCGCAGCTCGGCCACGCCTCCCGCGGCGACCGCCGCGGACAGCGAGGGCGGGACGACGAGACCCGCGGCGAGCTCGCCGCGCTCGACCGCCGTGCGCAGCTCGGCCTCGTCCGCCACCTCCTCCACGCGCAGGCCGGGCTCCGCGCGGAGCGCGTCGAGGAGGTGCCCCGAGGTCGCGCCCAGCACCCCGAGCTTCGGCGTGCTGGGACCCCCGAACGCGGCACCGAGGATCAGGACGAGCATCAGCGGGAGCACGAAGACGAAGAACAGGCTGGTGCGGTCGCGGAAGATCCGGCGCAGGTTCATCCCCGCGATGGTCAGTACCTTGGTCGTCACCTTGGTCGTCACAACCCCACCTCCCGACGGGTCAGCGCGTAGGCGGTGCCGAAGCCGACGAGGGCGAACGCGCCCAGCACGGCGACCGACGGGAACACCGCCGCGACATCGCCCCCGGCCAGGTCGGCCAGCCCGCGCAGGAACCACCGGTGCGGGGAGACGAGGCTGAGCGCGGCCAGCGGACCACCGACCTGCGCCACCGGGAAGAAGGCGCCGCCCAGCGCGCCCAGGGTGATCGCCACGACGGCCTGCCACCCGCCCGCCTGGTCGGAGGTCCTGGCGAGGGAGGCCACCACCGCGACGATCCCCGTCGCGGCGAGGACACCGGCGACGACCAGCAGCGCGACCCCCAGCGGATGGCCCCACCTCGCCCCCATCAGCACGCTCGTCGCCACCACCAGCACGGTGGTGCCGATCACCCCGACGACCAGGCTGGTGGTCAGCTTGCCGAGCAGGACGGCGGACGGGCGCACCGGTGAGGCGAGGATCCTGGCGAGCGTGCCCGCCCGCCGCTCGTCGAGCAGGCTGGTGACGCCGAACTGGACGGTGAAGAACAGGAAGAAGACCGTCATGCCCGCCGCGTAGTAGGTCGTCATGTCCAGTTCCCGGCGCGAGGCCGGAACGTCGACCAGGCGCAGCGGGTCGGTCGCGGCCGCGGCCTCGGCGACCAGCTCGGCGGGATCGCGCGTGGACCCGCCGTGCAGCGCGGCGGCGACGGAGACCCGCACCGACGTCAGCCGCTCGGCGAACGACCCGGCGACGGACCGCGCCACCCCGACGCCCAGTGGTGAGTCGACGTCGCCGACGACCTCGATCGTCGCCGGTCGGCCCGCGCTCACCTCCGCGGAGAACCCCGGCGGCACGACGAACGCGGCCGTGACGTCACTGCTGCCCACCAGGCCCAGCGCCTCGTCCCTGGACGCCGCCGCCCGCACGGCGACCGCACCGCCCTCGACCACGGCGGGCAGCACCTCGTCGGTGAAGACGGCGGCCACCGGGCCGCCGTCGGCGTTGACGACCGCGTACCGGAAGACGTCGCCCCCGCCGCCGACACCACCCAGAACGAAGCTGAACACCAGAGCCAGCCCGAGCGGGAGCAGCAGGGAGAACACCAGCACCGACCGGTCGCGCAACCGTTGGCGGAGGTCCTTCGCGGAGATGAGGAGAGCTGTTCGCACGGCGTCACTCCCGGAGTGCTCGGCCGGTCAGGTGGAGGAAGACGGTCTCCAGGTTCGGCTCGTCGACCTCGACCGCGCGCACGTGGACGTCCTGTTCGGCCAAGGCGGACAGCACGCCCGGCAGGCACTGGCGTGCGCTGTGCACGAGCAGCTCCAGACCGTCGCCGTGGGCGGCGACCCCCAGCACCGCGGGAATCCGCTCCGCGACGCGCTTCGCGCCCGCCGGGTCGCCGTCCACCGACAGCGAGATCCGGTCCCGCTCGGCCAGCCGCTCGACCAACTCGCGCCTGCTGCCCTCGGCGACCAGCCGACCGCCGTCGATGATGCCCACGCGGTCGCACAGCCGCTCGGCTTCCTCCATGTAGTGCGTGGTGTAGAGGATCGCGAGGCCGCTGTCGGCGAGTTCGCGGATGCTGTCCATGATCGCGTTGCGGCTCTGCGGGTCGACACCCGCGGTCGGCTCGTCCAGCACCAGCAGGATCGGCTCGTGCAGCAGGCCCATGCCGATGTGCAGCCGCCGCTTCATACCGCCCGAGTAGTGCTCCGCGCGCTCGTCGGCGCGGTCCGCCAACCCGACCACGTCGAGCACGTGCGCCACCCGCTGCGCGACGGCGGCACGGGACAGCCCCTGGAGACGGGCGAAGAACCTGAGGTTCTCGCGTCCGGTGAGATCGGGGTAGAGGGCGAGTTCCTGGGGCACGTAGCCGATGCGCCCCTTGGGCTCGGTCGTCCTGGTGGACACGGGCACACCTTCGACGAGCACCTCGCCCGCGTCCGGGCGGAGGATGCCCGCGACCATCGAGATGATCGTCGTCTTGCCCGCGCCGTTGGGCCCGAGCAGACCGTAGGTCTCCCCGGCGGAGATCGTGAACGTCACGTCGTCGACCGCGGTGAGGTCGCCGAACCGCTTGAGCAGACCCCGGCAGGACAGCACTTCCGTCATGACTCCAGCCTGCGTCCGCCACCACGCCGCGGGCAGTGCCGAACGTCATCGTCGGACGGGACCAACCGCACTGCCCCCGGACCGCGGACGGCGGGAGCCTGGAACCGGCCACGACCACGGGCGTGTCCGAAGACCGAGTCCCGCGAACAGCGAGGAGGTCGACATGAAGATCGACGAGATCATCACCGAAGCGCGCGACGCGATCACGGTGCGGCGGGTGTACTCCGAGCCGTACGAGCGCGACGGCGTCACCGTGATCACCGCGGCCTCCGTCGGCGGCGGGGGCGGT
>NZ_DBNGPQ010000131.1:0-27815 GCF_057122925.1 Umezawaea sp.
GTCCGCGTCGGCGAGGATGGTGTCGAACGGGGCGGGGAACCTCCCGTCGCGGTCGCGGATCGGGAAACGCGCGGAGTCGCCCGCGTCGTCGAGGTCCATCACGAGGACCTTCGCCGCCAGGGCGACCCGCGCCGCGGTCGGTCGCGTCCACGAGCCCGCGGGCTTCGCGTGGCGTCACCCGCACGGATGGGATCGTCGGCAACCCGCTCCACGTCGACCCCCTCCCGCCCTCCACCAGGTCCTCAGCCGACACCGACGTCATGACCCGCAACACTCGGACGCCCGCTTCAGGCCGCCTCGATGGCCTGGACGATGAGTTCGTTCCGAGCGTCTTGGCCCAGTGGTGCGGTGGTGTGGACGCCGTCGCGGAGGTACGCCGTGAGACGGGTCGGCTTCGCGGCGAGGAACTCGGCCCAGCGGATCACGACCAGGTTCGGGTGTCGGCGTTGGGCGTCGGCCAGTTGGAGATTGATCCAGGCGCTGTTGCGCTGGTCGGCCAACTGGACGTCGGTCGACTGGCTGGTCCGGTGAACCTGGGTGTTCACCCAGTACACCTTTCGACCGGGGCCCGCGATGCTCATCGTGCGATCGACCTGCGCGGCGAACACCGGCGGGGTGAAGATGTCGTTCGACCCGGTGGCCATCAGGATTCGGTTCGGCAGCCCGTAGGTGTGAGCCCACTGCGCCAGTGCGTCGACGGCCGGAGCCGTCGGGCGACCGGACCAGTTGTGCACGGCGATGACGTCTCCGGTCCGGCTGTGGAGCCGCTTGGCCAGGGAGCTGCCGTCCTGGACGGCGATGCTGTCCCCGAACATGAACAACCCGTCGGTGTCGAGAACCGGCCTGATCTGGGTCAAGGTGGAGATCGCCTTGGACAGCGTCTCCCACTGCCCCGACGCGCCCGAGCCGTACCCGTCGGCGAGCGCCCGTCCTGGGCTCAGGAAGGTGGAGCCGACCGCGACGACGCCCGCCGTGAGCAGTCGCCGGCGTGTGGTCGTCATCCGCGCGCTCACGGGACGAACCCGTGGTCGTCTGCCGCGGTGGGCATCGTGCAGGCGGTTGCCGGTCGGTGCATGGCGGGCCTCCGAACCAGTGATCACGCGGATCGTGGGTGGCGGGACGAACCGGGTACGGACGTGGTTCCTTCGACCGGCTGGGCCGCGCGCGGCAGGCGCCCGGCCCAGCCCTCGATCCTCTAGTTCACGGCGAGGTTGAAGCCGGCCCAGCCGCTACCGATCTGGGTGGACCGGTCGAACGTGCCTGAGCCGGTGCCGAGCCACTGCCACAGCGTGTTGTCCGACGTGCGGACACCCACGAGGTCTGCTTTGCCGTCACCGTTGATGTCCATCGAGACCATCTGACGGAACTCGTTCCAGCCCGTTCCGACCTTCACCGCGGTGGCGTAGGTACCACCGTCGCGCTTCCAGAAGTAGAGCTCTCCCAAGCTGTTGGTGGCCCAGATGTCGCCGTCGCCATCGCCGTCGGCATCGGCCGCGGTGTGCCTGAGAAGACTCGCCCAGCCCTCGCTGACCAGTGTTCGGGAGCTGAACGCGCCAGCGCCTCGGCCCGGGTGGAGGTACATGTTTCCGCCGTCCCTGGCGAGGATGTCGGTTTTGTCGTCGCCGTTGACGTCGGCGAGCGAGATCCATTCCATGGCCGACCAGCCGGGGCCCACATCCTGTGACGCGGCGAACGTGCCATCGGGGCGGTTGTGCCAGTAGTAGAGCGTGTCACCGCTGACAGCCCACAGATCCGCCCTGCCGTCAGCGTCGGAATCGTTGACCGCGATCCGGGAGAAACCACCCCAACCAGGACCGTGGCGCAGGGCCGCGGTGAAACCACCACCGCTTTTACCTCGGTAGAACCACGCGACCCCAGCAGGGTCGACACCGATCGCGTCATCGAACCTGTCCCCATTGACGCTCCTGCTCGGGCGGTTCGCCGAAGAGGCGCAGTTCTGGCTGACGTGGGTTTCGACGCCCGTGGTGTAGTCGAACGGATCGCCGTGGAAGGAAGCGGGCTTGATGGTGCCGTTGTAGCGGTACTCGAAGTGCAGGTGGGCGGTGATCCCGGAGCTGTTGCCGTCGGTGTTGCCGAGCGTGCCGATCTCCTCTCCCAGGCGCACCACGTCGCCGTCGTGCGCGCTCTTGCTGTTGAGGTGGGCGTACAACGTCGAGTAGCCGCCACCGTGGTCGATCTCCAGGAAGTTCCCGTAATCCGATGACTCACCGCCCTCCCGGACGACGGTCCCGGCAGCCGCCGCGTGGATGGGCTCGCCGAGGTCCTCGTTCCCCGAGGTACCGCTCTTGTTGAAGTCGATCTCATAGCTGACGTGCGCGCTGCTGCCCTTGGAGTTCCCGACCCAGGAGGTCTGGCAGAGGAACGGCAGTTCGAGCGCGGGCGCCGCGACGATCTGCGCGGTCGCCCCAGTGGCCTGCGCCAACGGCGCCAGCGTGGTTGCGGCGACGGCGATGGCGATGCCCGTCGCCATGCCGATTCTCGTGACCTGAGATGTACGCATTGGAAAGATCCGTTCTGCCATGGTGCTGATTCGTGTCGTTCGCAGGCCGTGGGCGAAGACAGCCGGTCGCCGACCCTGGAAAGCGTTTACCGCCCTTTTCCTTTCAGACCACTCTGCTGTGCACTGTTGATAAATCCTGGTGATTCGGTGTCGGGTGCCCTTCGGCCCCGCCACGGCAACCACTCCCAGCTTCTCCGGGCAACGGGTGAGCCCTCGTACCGCCGACGTTCGAAGACGACCCCTCATGAGCGTCGCCGCCGTTGTTCGCCAGGAGGCAACTCAACCCCGTACCAGCCTTGTGGTGAAAGCATTCGAACCAGTTCGAATCCATGGTCCGACTGCTACCCTGGGCGAGGTGCTGACGCTGCGCGTAGACGCCGACACGGTCTCCAGGACCCGGTTGTCGCCCTCCCCGGCGTCGGAAGCCATGGCATGGCTGAAGCTCGCCGCCGCGTCGGGCCGGCACCCGGTGTTCGGTGATCCCGGACCGCTCGCCCGCGCGTCGCTCACTCACCCGGACGTCGCCCTGCTCGCGGACCTGCTGCCGCGCAACGGCGACACCTACATCCCCGATCTGCTCACCCCGCAGCCGGGTTCGGCCTCGCGGCGCCGTGAGCTGATCGAGGAGCAGATCGCGCAGATCGAGGCAGTAGCGCAGGGCGAACTCGAAACCCAGGTGTTCACCCACACCAGGACTCACTGGAACAGGCCGCTGCGGGCCACGACCCGCCGGATCGCGGAGTCCGGGCGGATGCAGCGGCGTCTCGCCAACGGTGTCGCCCGGTTCTGGCGGGACACCCTCTCCGACGGCTGGCCCGCGTTGCGCGCGATCATCGACCAGGACATCGCCCACCGAGCGACGGCCATGGCCACCCGCGGCCTCGGCCGGGCTCTCGGAACGCTCCACCCCGACATCGAGTGGACGGGCGACGCCATCAACCTCTGCACGCCGTTCACCGGCGAAATCGACGTCACCGGCCGGGACCTGGTCCTCGCTCCCAGCGTGCTCAACTGGCCCGACGTCATCATCCAGGTCGACACACCAGGGCAGTTCGTCCTCTACTACCCCGCCCAACGGGTCGGAGCCGGCCAGGACCGCGGGTCCGGGAGCATCGCGCACGTTGTCGGCAACGCCCGAGCGGCCCTGCTGGCAGACCTCGACACCGCCAGGTCCACCGCGGAGCTCGCCGCCCGGACCGGCTACGCCCCTGGCACCGTCTCCTACCACCTCAGCGCACTGCACCACGCCCGTCTCGTCACCAAGGTCAGGGCCGGGCGCTACGTGTTGTACCAGCGGACCGAACACGCGACGGGTCTGCTGGAAGTCGCCCGCGATTGAGGACTTCCCGACGCCACCCCAGCGAGGCCACCTCACCGGTACGTGGAACGCGGGCAGGCGTCGCACCACCGCGGCGAGCACCGCGCGATCGGCCCAGGTCGACTGCGAGCGGGGGTTGGTTCGGCGCGGCGCGCTGGTCAGGGTTCCGGTGTGCGCGCTCCACGCAGGGGTTCGACCACGCCGAAGCGCCGCGGGAGACCGACTCGGGGCACCGGTTCGAGCCGGAGCGGCAAAGCAGTTGACTTCACAGCGGCTGCAACGTTGAGGATTCCCCCGTGGATGAACGCACGGACCTGCTCACCATCGGTCGGCTCGCACGTCGTACGGGGATCTCGGCGCGCACCCTGCGCTTCTGGTCGAACGAGGGGATCATCCCGTCGGCGGGCCGCACGGCGGGCGGTTACCGGCTCTACGACGCCGCGTGCGTGGCCCGCGTCGAACTCATCCGCACGCTGCGGGAGTTGGGACTCGGGCTCGACGACGTGCACCGGGTGCTCGACAACAGGGCAACGGTCGCCGACGTCGCCGCGGCGCACGTGGCCGCGATCGACACGCGGATCCGTGCCCTGAAGGTGAGCCGGGCCGTCTTGTCCACCGTGTCGAAACGTCGATCCACCCCTGAGGAGACAGCACTGATGAACCGGTTGGCACGGCTTTCCGCCGCCGAGCGGGCGCAGATCGTCGACGAGTTCAAGGCGGACGTGTTCGGCCGCCTCGACATCGCCCCGGAGCTGCGCGAACGGGCACGTGAACTCAGCGTCGATCTGCCGGAGGACCCCACACCCGACCAGGTGGACGCCTGGATCGAACTGGCGGAACTCGTGCAGGACCGGGGTTTCCGCGTTCGACTGGGAAGGTTTCTGGAACTCAACACACCCGCCCCCGGACAGCAGGCACCGCCCGGCGCGACCATCTGGTGGGCGCGGCAGGTGGTGAACACCGTCGCGCAGGCCAGGAAGGAGGGCGTCGACCCCGACGACCCGTCCGCGGCGGAGCTGATCTCCACCGTGTTCGGCGACGCCGATCCGAACGCGGTACTGGCGTCCCTGGAAGCGGGGATCGACGCGGGCGCGGAACGGTACCGGGGGCTCGTCAGTCGCGTGCGGGGGCGGTACGGTGCTCCGGACGCCACGGGAGAACTGCGCTGGCTCGCCACAGCTCTGCGGATCGCCACCGGAGGAGAAGTGACCCCAAGCCCGCCCTCCCGACGCACTCGGTGATCAGCCCACCGAGGACTGGCCGGTGGCGTGTCGACGAACTCCTGGATCCTGTCCCCGTCGTTGTCATCAGATGATCGGACTTTGGAGCACCAGTGACCCTCATCCAGTTGGCGGACCGGGTGGTTCTCGCCGATCCGGCCGCGGTGCTCGTCGGAAGGGTCTTCGACCCCGGTGCCGACGGGCCGTGCCTGGTCGTCAGGCGTGGCGACGAACTCGTCGACATCACCCCGCACGGGCCGACCTCCGCCGATCTCCTGGCCCGGTCGGACGTCCTGGACGTCGCCCGCCGAGCGGAGGGGCGGACCTGGAACCTCCGCGACGTCGTCCGCTCGACCATGTCCGGTGGCCGGGGGAGTGCGCACCTGCTCGCTCCCTGCGACCTCCAGGTGATCAAGGCGGCGGGGGTGACCTTCGCCAGCAGCATGATCGAGCGGGTCATCGAGGAACGGGTCGCGGGGGACGCCGCGCGGGCGGACGGCATCCGCGCGTCCCTGCACGCCATCGTGGGCACGGCCCTCACCGTCACGCCCGGCAGCCCCGAAGCCGCGGAGGTCAAGCGGGCGCTGGTCGAGCAGGGCCTGTGGTCGCAGTACCTCGAAGTCGGCATCGGACCCGATCCGGAGATCTTCACCAAGGCCCCCGTCCTGTCGGCGGTGGGGGTCGGCGCGGACGTCGGCGTGCTGTCGGGATCCTCCTGGAACAACCCCGAGCCCGAACTGGTCCTCGTCGCGGACCCGGACGGCAACGCGGTCGGCGCGACCCTCGGGAACGACGTGAACCTGCGCGACTACGAGGGGCGCAGCGCGCTGCTGCTGGGCAAGGCGAAGGACAACAACGCCTCCTGCGCGATCGGTCCGTTCATCCGCCTGTTCGACGGGGGTTTCGGCCTCGCGGACGTCGCGAGGACGACCATCACGACGCGCGTCACCGGTGAGGACGGGTTCGAGGCCGAGCACGTGGGACGCCTCGCGGACATCAGCCGCCCGCTTCCCGAACTGCTGGCGGGTACCTGCGGGCGCCACCACCAGTACCCCGACGGGTTCGTGCTGTTCACCGGGACCTCGTTCGCCCCGGCGATGGACCGGGGGGAGCAGGGCATGGGCTTCACCCACCACGACGGCGACATCGTCGCCATCGAGTCCCCCCACCTCGGTCTGCTGGCGAACACGGTGGTCAAGAGCGAGGACGCCGCGCCCTGGACGTCCGGCGTCAGGGCGCTCATGCGGAACCTGGCCGCACGCGGCCTCCTCGGCGCTCCGGGCGGTGCCCGATGAGCCCTGTGCCCGCCTGTCGTCCGTGCTGATCAGGCGGTGTGGTGGCACTCGCGGGGGATGCCGCCCGACCGGTCGTCCCCGGCGAGCCGCACTCCGAGCGTCGTGATCGCTGCCCCTGCCGCGGGACGAGGGGTGCTGTTCAGCGAGGAGCGGTGTCGTCCTGGTGTTCGGCTTCCAGGAGCGCGAGCAGTCCGGGAAACCTGCTCTCGACGTCCGTGCGCCGCAGGCGAATGCCCTTGCGGTTGCCGTAGTCGATCTCGGTGATGAGCCCTGCTCGGCGCAGGACCCGGAAGTGGTGGGTCTGGGTCTGCTTGGAGATCGGGAGGGCGAACGAGTTGCAGCCCCGTTCACCGTCGGTGTGGTCGGCGGCCAACTCCGTCATCACCGAACGGCGGTGCTCGTCGGCGAGGGCGCGGAGCACCACGCCCAGTTCGAGCGCGTCGACCTCTGGGCCGACCAGGTTCGTTCCGGCCACGGACACCTCCCTCAGGTACGTCTTGCATCGTACCTCAGGGGCGTGCTCTACTCGGGTACGAAATCGATCGTACCTAGGTGGCCGGAACCGCGGTCGTCGACGTTCCGAGAGGTCTTGTCATGACGAAGCCCGAGGTGCTGATCGTCGGTGCCGGAATCGCCGGGCCCGCGCTCGCGCACTGGCTCGCCCGGAACGGATACCGGCCGACCGTCGTCGAGCGTGCCCGGCAGCTGCGCTCCGGGGGCAGCGCGGTCGTCGTGAAGGGGCCCGCGATACCGGTCGCCGAGCGCATGGGCGTCCTTCCGCGGCTGCGCGACCTCGCCACCCGCAATCGGTCGCTGACCCTGCTGGACCCGGCGGGCGAACGGGTCCTGCGACTCCCCACCTCCTCGGGAGGGGCGCCGACGGTCGAGGTGACCAGGGCCGACCTGTCCGAGGTGCTGCACCGGTCGGCGCGGGGCGATGCCGAGTTCGTGTTCGACGACACGGTCACCGCGCTCGATCAGGACGAGGGCGGGGTCGACGTCACCTTTCAGCGGTCCGCGCCACGGCGTTTCGACCTGGTGGTCGGTGCCGACGGGATGCACTCCACCGTACGGCGTCTGGTGTTCGGGCCCGAACGGCAGTTCGTGGGCGACCTGGGTCTCTACGGCGCGACCGTCCCGCTGCGACCCGACGCCATCGACGACCCGAGCGAGCTGACGGTGCTGACCGTGCCGAACCGGATGCTGGTCGTCCACCCCTCGCGCACCACGCCGCTGGCGATCTTCACCTTCCGGGCCGCACGGCCCGCGCCCCACGACCGCGGGAACACCGCTCTCCACAAGCGGACCGTGGCCGAGGCGTACGCCGGCGTCCGGTGGCGGGCGCCGGAACTCGTGGAGGCGTACCTCGACCACCCGGCCCCGTTCTTCGACCCGCTGACGACCGTCCGGATGCCCTCGTGGTCCCGCGGACGGGTCGTGCTGCTCGGGGACGCGGCGGCGGCCACGGCCCTGCTGGGCGACGGGTCCAGCACGGCGGTGGCGGGAGCGCACGCCCTCGCGGAAGAACTCGCCGCCCACCACGGCGACCACGCCCGCGCCTTCGCCGCCTACGAGTGGCGGCTCCGCCGTGAGGTGCGACCGCGGCAGCGACGCGTCGGCCTGCTGTCCAGGCTCGTGGTGCCCAGCACCCGACCAGGCCTCGTGGTGCGCAACGCGGTGGGCCGCGCGGTCGGTCGCACGAGCCGGATCACCTCTCGCGACCCCGCGACCGGAAAGGCCGGGTAGCGGCGGCCGGGTGAGGAGACCAGGACCTCGGCGGGGACGATCACCGGCCATGGCTCTCACGCAGGCGGCCCGCCGGGGGTGACGGGTCGCACCGGCGCGACGACAGGTGTCGCCCAGCCGGCCGAGGTGCTGGAGGACGGCCAATCGAGACGTCTGTCTCGTGCGGCGACGGCCGCCCGGACAGCCGGTGACCGCTGCCGGCGTCGGCGCTTCGGTCCGCCCGAAACCGCAGGTCGGTCAAGTCGCCCCGCCCCGGGGGGACGGGACGCGTCCCCGCCCGGTCCGATGTGGACGGACGGGCGCGCAGTCCGCTGAGTCGAATGGTCGATTCCGGTCGAGGGGCGTGCGCTGCCACAGTGCCTTCGGTGATTGCACAACTCTTCTGCGCGAAGGAGGAACCTTGCGAGCACTCAAGACTGCGGCGACGGTCGCGGCCAGCCTGGCGTTGGTCGCGGCGGGCACCGCTCCGGCGACCGCCGCGACGTGGAGGATGGAGAAGGGCCGGCAGGGGGTGTGCTTGGACCCGGACTTCGGCCATCCGGGTGCCTACTTCATCGGATCCGTGGTGGGCACGTGGTCCAGGACGATCACGACCGGGCTCTCGAACCTGCCGCCGAACGCGGTCTTCAAGGGCTCGTCCGTGCTCCCTCCCGGCTCGCACGTGAACCCACCCGGCTCCTCGATCATCAACGTCTTCGCCGGTGTGGCGATCGGACCGGCGCCCGCGGGGGAGTACCACTCGGAGCTCTGGGCTACCGACGGCAAGCACACCGAGTCGACGCCGATCCGGATCACCTTCCGGGACGGGTGCTGAGCCTGCCCGCGACGACGCGGGACCGGTGCGGCGCCGGGTCAGGCAACGAGGACCAGCCGAATCCGGTTCGCCGGTCTTCTCGGCGAGCTGCCGCACCACCTCGGCGGGCGGCGTTCTCGGCGGGCGCGACGGTCAGGCGGTGGCGATCAACTGCGTGGCGGCGAGTTCGGCGTAGACGCGGTCCGTGGCGACGAGCCGCGCGTGGGTGCCGATGGCGTGGACGCGGCCCGCGTCCATCACGATGATGCGGTCGGCCATGGTCACCGTGGACAGCCGGTGGGCGACGACGAGCACGGTGGTCGTGCCCGCGACCTCGGCGACGGTGTCCCGCAGCGCGGCTTCGTTGACCGCGTCGAGCTGGGAGGTGACCTCGTCGAGCAGCAGCAGCCGCGGCTCGCGCAGCAGGGCGCGGGCGATGGCCACGCGCTGGCGTTCGCCGCCGGAGAGCTTGGTGCCGCGGTGTCCGACCTCGCTGTCCAGGCCATCGGGCAGGCGGGCCACCATCGCCCCGAGCCTGGTGGTGGCCAGCACCTCCGCGAGTTCGGCCTCGCCGGTGTGCGGCGCGCCGAAGAGCAGGTTCTCGCGCAGGGTGCCCGCCAGCACGGGGGCCTCCTGCTCGACGTAGCCGATCGTGGCGCGCAGGTCGGCGAGCGGCAGGTCAGCCAGGTCGGTCCCGTCGAGCAGGATCCGGCCGGAATCGGGTTCGTAGAAGCGTTCGAGCAGGGAGAACACGGTGGTCTTGCCCGCGCCGGAGGGGCCGACGAAGGCGGTCATGCCGCCCGCCGCCACGTCGAAGGTCACGCCGCGGTGCACCTCGGGAAGCTCCGGCCGGTAGCGGAACCGCACCTGTTCGAAGGTGACCGCGGCCGGTGAGGACTCGGCGGGCGCTGGCTCGGCGGGCGGCGCGTGTGGTTCGGCGGGAAGGGACTCGACCTCCCGGATGCGGGTGACGGCCGCCGCGGCGACCTGGTACTGACCGGCCACGTGCGTCAGCTCCCGCAACGGGGGCATCAGGTAGTACAGGTAGAGCAGGAACGCGATCAGGGTGCCGACGTCGATGGCGCCGGAGACGACGCGGCCACCGCCGAAGGCGAGCACCATGATGAAGGACAGCTGGAGCGCCAGCCCGCCGGTGCTGCCCGCCACCGCGTGCCACTTGGCGGCCCGCACCCCACCCCGCCACGCCCGCACCGCCGTGGCGTGGAGCCGGTCGCGCTCGCGCTCCTCGGCGCCGGACGCCTTGATGGTGCGCAGGTTCCCCAGCGCGCGCTCCATCGCCGCGCTCATCGCGCCGACGGACTCCTGCGTGTGCTCCGCCGCGCGCGCGATGCGCGGCACGACCACGCCGAGCACCACCTGGGCCACGCACAGCACGACCAGGACCACGGCGAGCAGCACGGGGTCGAGCAGCGCCATCATGGTCGTCGTGGCCAGCAGCGTCAGCACCCCCGTGATCCCGTAGACCACGGACCGGGTGCTCACCTCGCGCAGCAGCGTGGTGTCGGTGCTGACCCGTGACATCAGGTCGCCCGGCTCGGTGTCGTCCAGGACGGGGATCCGCAGCCGCAGCAGCCGCGACACCAACCGCTTCCGGGCGACCAGCACCACCGACTCGGCCGTCCGCTCCAGCAGGTACGCGCCGACCGCGCCGACCGCCGCGTGGGCGAGGACCAGCACGCTCATGAGCACCAGCAGGCCGGTGACGACCCGCTTCGCCGCCAGCTCGGCGATCAGGTCCCGCACCACCAGGGGCAGCGCGAGCCCGGTCGCCGCGGTGGCCGTGCTCAGCAGCCCGCCGAGCACCAGGTCCGTCCGAAAAGGACCGACGTACGCGAGCAGCACCCGCCACGGTGGTCGGCCGGACCGCTCACCCGCGGAATTCCGATCGACGGTAGGCCGGAGGCCCGTCATCGAACCGGGGGGTGAGGCTTCGTCACGAGGTGGTCCTCCAGGACGAGCGCGTCCAACGGCATCGCCAGGAACGCCGCCACCGCGTCGGCCGGGGTTTCGACCAGCGGTTCGTCGCGCCGGTTGAAGGACGTGTTGAGCAGCACCGGAACCCCTGTCCGGTCGGCGAAGCGGCACAGGAGCCGGTGGCAGACCTCGTCCTGCTCCCGGCTCACGGTCTGGACCCGAGCGGTGCCGTCGACGTGGGTCACGGCGGGGATGACCGCCCGTTTGGCGGGGCGGACCGGGACCGCGAACGTCATGAACGGGCTGGGGTGGTCCAGTTCGAAGTACTCGCCCGCGCGGTCCTCGACCACCACCGGGGCCAGCGGGCGGAACCACTCGCGCTCCTTGACGACCGAGTTGACGTGGTCGCGCATGTGCGGCCGTCGCGGATCCGCGAGGATGCTGCGGTGCCCCAACGCCCGCGGGCCGAGCTCCGAGCGTCCCCGGTACCAGCCGATGACCTCCCCGCGCTCAAGCCTGCTCACGACCTCGGCGAGCAGGGCGTCCTGGCCCGGCCGCGAGGAACGCAGCCGCGACCGGGCCGCGTCCAACGCCTGGTCGACCGCCGCCGCCGGGTACCGCGGCCCGTAGTAGGCCGTGTGCATGGTCGTGTCCACCGGCAGCCGACGCCGCTTGACCTCCAGCAGCACCTTGCCGATCGCCTGACCGTCGTCTCCCGGCGCGGGCACCACGAAGACCTGGTCGAACCCCGCCTGCCGGGCCACGCGCCCGTTCACCACGCAGTTCAGCGCCACACCGCCCGCCAGGCAGAGCCGGGTGCACCCGGTCAGGCGGCGAGCCCGTTCGGCCAGGCCCAGCACGATCTCCTCCAGGATCGTCTGCCCGGCGTAGGCGATGTCCACGTCCGCCCGCGTCACCGCGCGCCGGGCGTCCCCCGGCGGACCACCGCGTGCCGCCACGAACCGCTCCCACAGCGCCTGGTCCTCGGGCGTCGCGGACTCCCACCCGAAGAACTCCCGGCCCAGGGTGTTGGCCAGCACCGCCCGGACGAAACCGGGGGCGACGCGGTACGTGCCGTCCGCCGTGGTCCCGGCGAACTCCCGCAGGAGGTCCAGCAGTCGGGACGGCCGACCGTAGGCCGCCAGCGCCATCGTCTTGCCCTCGGCGTAGAGCTCCCGCATGCCCGCGAGCGCCCCGACGGCGGTGTAGAAGTGGCCGATCGACTCCGCGGCGAACGGACCGGAGGACGGGTTCAGCTCTTCCACCAGCCGCAGGTCCGGCCCGACGCCGTGCCAGATGGACGTGGTCGCCAGGTGCCCGTCCAGCTCACCCTGCCCGTCCAGCACCAGTACCGCGGCCTCGTCGAAGCCCGACCCGAAGAACGTGCTCGCGGCGTGGAACAGGTGGTGGTCGCAGGGCTCCAGTCCGAGGGAATTGTCGACGTAGTAGTCGTGTTCGCCGCCGAAAGATCGGGCGTACCCGTCGATACCGCGGAGATGGTGATAGGCCAGACCCGAGTTCCAGTGGTGTTTGTAGCGACCGCCGACCCTTTCCGAGGCGAGGGCGACGATCTCGCCCTCCGCTGACAGCAGCGCGACCCCGCCGTCGTGCCACGTGCTCGCGTGACCGTGCACTATCGGGGGCAGCTCGGCTAAATCCCCCACCGCCTCCCCGGAGGACCCGCCCACCGCTCCAGTGCCGGGATCCGGCATGCCGAGCACCCCCAAATGATCAATTCCCGACTCGCGGCCGTCAGCGGAACCTGATTACCTATACCACCCCCGTCACGGCTCGGTAGTATTGTTCCGAGGCCCAGATCGACATTCCGCCGGTGATACCGGTACCGACTGCTCCGTCCGGCCTCCACGACTTGCATCGCACGCGGGGGAGGCTGCGGTGGAACTGGTCCCGTTCACGGATTCCACGTCGTTGGTGGGCGATTCGCGCGCGCTGGCCTCCAGGCTCGCCGAGGACGGGTACCTCTGCTTGCGCGGTCTGCTGCCGGAGCCGGACGTCGCCGCGGTGCGCGACCGCATCCTCGCGCTGGCGCGCGGTGCGGGCTGGCTCCTGCCGTCGACGGGCACCGAACTCCCGCTGGCGGACCGGCGCGCGACGGCCTGGTGGCCGGATCCCGGCTACGTCGCCGTGCACGACCGGATGTGGCGCGACCGCGACCTCCACGCCCTGATGCACAGCCCCGCGCTCCTCGCCGTGCTGTCCGGCCTGTTCGGCGAGCCGGTCCTGGTCCACCCCCGCAAGGTCCTGCGGGTCGTGCACCCGCGGTGCGCGACCACGCCCCCGGAGACGGGCTGGCACCAGGACTACCCCGGTATCCAGGGCTCGGAGCGGACGGTCGCCGTCTGGACGCCGCTGGTGCCGGTCGAGCCGGGGACCGGTGCGCTGACCGTGCTGCCCGGCTCGCACCGCGCGGGGCAGCTCCCGATGCGGCTCAGCAACAACTCGATGGTCGGCTGGGAAGCCGATGCCGACACCTCCACCGTCCACACCGGACGCCTGGACCCCGGTGACGTGATCGTCTTCACCGCCTTCACGGTGCACAGCGGCAGCGCCAACGAAGGTCCTCGGCTGAGGATCTCGGTGGACTGCCGCTACCAGCCGGTGAGCGACCCGGTGTGCCCCGGAAGTCTGGAGTTCGACGACGGCAGGACCTGGGACGACGTCTACCGCACCTGGCCGAGCGGCGGACGGGGCGATCCTCTTTCGCACTACTGGCGCCGACTCCCGATCACCGTCGTCGACTACGACCCCGGCCCGCACAGCGCCCGCGAGCACGAGGTCATCGCCGCGGCCGAAGCCGGGAACCCCGACGCCCGGCGAGCCCTCCAGGTGATCTCCGTCTACGGCGGCGACCACGCGAGCAGGGAACGGGCGACCGCGTTGTTGCGGGAGCCGCCCTTCGGGGCCTCGCGGGTTCCCGTGACCTCGCCCGAATGACCCCGTGCTCGTTCGAGGTCGGTGGTCGTTTCCCCGCGGGGCACCGGTGCCGCTGGAGGCGCTGGACTACCGGCTGGGCGCTTGACCCCCGGTCGCCGTCTTCTCCCGGCCCGCCGCCCACGACGCCAGCACGGCCAGACCGTCCGCGGTCGCCGTGCCGGCTGGCGCGGTGTAGACGTTCAGGAGCAGGCCGGGTTCGGCGGGCACCTCCATGGACTCGACGTCCAGGTCGAGCCTGCCCACCACCGGGTGGTGCACGCGCTTGAGTCCGGACCGGTGGAGCTGAACGTCCTGGGACGCCCACCGCCGCCGGAACAGGTCACTGCGTGTCGACAGTTCACCGACCAGGGCGATCAGCTCCTCGTCGTGCGGATCGCGGCCTGCCTCCGTGCGCAGCTTCGCGGCCACGTCGCGGACGATCCGGTCGTGGTCGACGAAGAACGCCCGTGCCGCTTCGGGTTCCAGGTACACGAACCGCGCGGTGTTCGCGGGCCGTCGTGCGTCGGCCAGCACCGGTGAGAACAGCGCGCGGGCGAGGTGGTTCATGGCCAGCACGTCGTACCGGCCGTTGCAGATCCACGCCGGCGCGTCGGTGATGGCGTCGAGCACCCGCCGCAGCGCCGGACGCACGGCCACGGCCGGTCGCCTGCGGCGTGGAGCGCCGGGCGTCCTGGACCGCCGTGCGAGCTGGAGCAGGTGGTCGCGCTCGGCCTCGTCGAGTCGCAGGGCGGAGGCCAGCGCGTCGAGCACCCCGTCGGAGGCGCCTGCGAGGCCGCCGCGCTCCATGCGCACGTAGTAGTCGACCGACACCCCCGCCAGGAGGGCCACCTCCTCGCGACGCAGGCCTTGGACGCGGCGGTGGCCGCCGTAGGCGGGCAGTCCGGCCCGCTCGGGCGTGATGCGCGCGCGACGCGAGCTGAGGAACTCCTTGATCTCGGTGCGCAGATCGGTCGTGGCCACCCCGTCACCGTAGGCCCTGCCCGCGGGCGGAGGGAGGTTCTGCCGGTACCCCGACGGCTAGGTACCCGACGCGGTCGTGGCGATGCCGCCGTCGACCGGGATGACGGTGCCCGTGAGGTAGGCCCCGGCCCGGCTCGCGAGGAACACGGCGATGCCCGCCATGTCGTCGTCGCGGCCGATCCGGCGCAGCGGGGCCTTCGCCGCGATCGTGTCGCCGATGGCGTCGAGCGTGGAGGCCATCATCTGCGACGGGAACGGCCCAGGGGCGACCGCGTTCACCGTGACGTGCTGGGGGCCCAGTTCCCTGGCCAGCACCCTGGTGAGTTGGTGGAGCCCCGCTTTGCTTGCCGCGTAGGAGTAGTTGGGGGACGCGGCGACGTGGACGGCGGCGATGCTGCCGATGTTGATGATCCGCGCGGGATCGTCGGCGGTGCCTGCCCGGCGCAGTGCGGGCAGCAGCGCCCGCGCCAGCCAGAACGGCGACTTGAGGTTGAGGTCGATCACGTCGTCCCAGGCCTGGTCCGGGAACGTCTCCAGCGGCTCGCGCCACATCGCTCCCGCGTTGTTGACGAGGATGTCCAGGCGATCCGAGTCGGCCGTGACGAGATCGGCCAGGCGCAGGCACTCGTCGTGCTTGGACAGGTCGGCGGGGATCGCGCGGACGTCGCCGAACTCGGACAGCAGGTGTCGCGCCTCCGCGCACGCGTCCGCCTTGCGTGAGCTGATCACGACGCGGGCGCCCGCCCGCACCAGGCCGCGCGCCACCATCAGCCCGATACCCCTGGTGCCGCCGGTGACGAGTGCGTACTTCCCACTCAGGTCGAAGAGGTCCGCGTGAGTGGTGAACCGGGTGTCCGTCATCGGTCTTCGTCTCTTCTGTCGTGGAAGCCCGCACCGACGCGGTGCGGGCTGGGTTGCCTCGACCAGGTTGACCGGCGTCCTGCGCGTCTGGGAGCCCCTGGTGGTACGGGTACCGCGAGAGCCCCCTGTCTGGTGTGCGCTGCCGCGACGTCCTCCCGCGCGGTGATCTTCTCGGATGGAACGACCTCGATCTTCCGCGCTCATCGCCTTCTCCGTCATCGGCTCTGGTTGTGTGGTCGGACGATGTGCTGTTTCCCACCGGGGAACACCAGCGGGTGCTCCCCGACACCCGACGGCCAGGTCCACAGGGTGGGCTCAGCGGTTGGACGGAGCAGGTGGTGGATCGTTGGTTCGCGCATCGGCGCGAATTCGACAGCGGACAACCGACGGACCGCTTCGTGGATCGGCGTCCAGGCGACCTCCCGCACCACGCCGTCCGGATCGGCGGGCTTCAGGTCACCGGGCGGAGCGGTGGTCGTGAAGGTCAGCGCCGTCCAGAGGTCGGCCCGTCTACCTGCCGCCACCTCGTACTGGGCCACGCAGGACAACCGCCAGGGGGCGGCGATCGTCAGCCCGGTCTCCTCCGCGACCTCGCGTGCCAACGCCTCGTGCGCGAACTCGCCCTGTTCGACGACTCCGCCGGGCACCGCCCAGTACGGGGTGGGATCGTCTCGTCCCTGCTGCCGCACGAGCAGCACGTCCCCTTCGCGGACGATCAACGCGGCTACCACGAGCTTGGACGTAGCTGCCATCTCCGCAGTGTCCCAGCCGATCCGCACCGGTTCGCGATGCTCCGGGGGCACGCGGTACAGCCTTGGACGGGACTCGTTTTTTCGCCGCATTGTTGATGTTCACAGTGTGGAGAGCGGGATCCGAGCGCAACCGATATTCACCTGATCGGCCCTGTCGACGATTGCATTCCGCGCTACAGTGGAACTCGGGGGTGGCTGTTTTCCTGGGGAGGAGAAATGGTTCAGGGGGTTTCTTCATGGGCTCTTGAAGCTGCTCGGATCTGGGTCCGTGAATATCTTTGCGAACCGCACGAATCTATCGGCAGAACCGGTGCTGTGTGTCCGTTCGTCGAACCGTCGTTGAGGGCGGACTGCCTTGAGATCGAAGAATGGCCGGTCGAGGAGAACGCGGGTCCGCGCGAGGTCGTCGTGTTGATCGAGCGCATGGTCCTGCGCTTCGGCGAGATCGAGTGGGCCTCGGCGAACGCGACGTTGCACGCGCTCGTGGTGGTGCTCCCCGACCTGGTGGGCGAGCGTGCGCGACTGCTCGACGAGGCGCACGCGAAACTCAAACCGCAGTTGGTGCGGCGCGGGCTGATGCTCGGTCAGTTCCACGCGGAATGTGACGAGCCTGCCGCGCGAAACCCGGAATTCCCGGTGTCGAGATCGCCCGTTCCGCTGCTCGCGCTGCGGCACATCGCGTTTCACGACATCCTTTTCCTCGACTCCGATCCGGGGTGGTTCACCCATTACGCGGGGCGCTACGGAAAACGCTACGCCAAGGGAGCCGTGCGCGAGCCCCTGTTCATAGAATTGTTCACGCGAGCCTGTACTCGGTGGAGGTACGAGTGACCCGTCCACCGCCGGACCTGGGGATCGGCAGCAACGCCCAGCGGCAGCAGTTGGCCGCCGCCACCAACGGGTGTCCGGTGCTGGACTTCCCCGGTGCCAGCACGCCCTACATCGACTACCAGAGCATCGACGTGCTGCTGTCGTTGCAGCAGCCGCGTTCCGGGGACCCGTCCGAGCTGACGTTCTACGTCCTCGGCCAGGTGAAGGAGCTGCTGTTCAAACTGGTGCACACCGAACTGGTCCGGGTGCGCGGGCTGCTGGACGCCGACGACGTCAGCGGGTCGGTGTGGGCGCTCCGCCGCACCCGCCGGGTGGTCGAGCTGCTGGTGAGCAGTTGGGACGTGCTGGGGACGCTGGCGCCGACCGAGTTCAACGCCTTCCGCGACCACCTCGGCCAGGCCTCGGGGTTCCAGTCCTACATGTACCGGATGGTCGAGTACGTGCTGGGCAACAAGGTCGAGGCGCTGGCCCGTCCGCACCGCAACGTGCCGCACGTGAACGAGCAGGTGGACAGGGCGCTGCGGGAGCCCGGCGTCTACGACGCGGCCGTGGCGCTGCTGGCCCGCCGCGGCGCGGCCGTCCCGCCCGAGGTGCTGGACCGCGACTTCTCCCGTCCGGTGGACCCGCACCCGGACGTCGAACGGGCCTGGGCCGACGTGTACCGCGACGGCGGCCCGGCCGATGAGCTGTTCCTGCTGGCCGAGGGGCTGATGGACGTCGCGGAGGCCGTCTGCCGCTGGCGGTCGGTGCACCTGCTCGTCGTCGAACGGATCATCGGCACGAAGCCGGGCACGGGCGGCACCGCCGGTGTGTCCTGGCTGCGCCGCATCAACGAACACCGGTTCTTCCCGGAGTTGTGGACCGCCAGGAGGTTGCTGTGACCGTGATCGGGAACGTCGCCGGGCTCCGTGACGCCACCGACCCCCTCGCGCACCTGCGCGAGCGGTTCCACCCGGTGCCCGAGGACGCCGTGTACCTCAACGGCGGCTCGCTGGGCAGGTTGCCGGCCGCCACGGCCGCGCTCGTGGACCACGTGGTCCAGCAGGAGTGGGGCAACGGCCTCGCGGAGGCGCGCACCCAGTGGTTCGACCTGTGCGAGCGGATGGGGGACCGGGTGGCGGAGGTGGCGCTCGGCGCGCACCCCGGCGAGGTCGTCGTCGGCGACTGCACCAGCGTGAACCTCTACAAGCTGGCCGCCGCGACGCTGGACGCGAACCCGGAGCGCCGCACGATCGTCACCGACGACGACAACTTCCCCACCGACCAGTACGTGCTGGCCGGGGTCGCGGCCGAACGCGGTGGCACCCTGCGCCGCCTGCACTCGCACCCGGACCGCGGCCTCGACCTGGACCTGCTGCGGGAGGCCGTGGACGACACGGTCGCGCTGGTGTCGCTGTCGCTGGTGTCGAGCCGCTGCGGTGCGCTGCTGGACATCGCCGAGGTGCACCGCATCGCGCACGCGGCGGGCGCGCTGGTGCTGTGGGACCTCAGCCACGCCGCGGGGGCGGTGCCGGTCGACCTCGCGGCGAACGGCGCGGACCTGGCGGTCGGCTCCACCTACAAGCACCTGTTCGCCGGACCCGGCGCGCCCGCCTTCCTCTACGTCCGACGCGACCTGCAAGCCGTTCTGCGGCAACCGATCCACGGGTGGTACGGCCACCGCGAGCAGTTGGCGATGCGCATCGACTACGACCCCGACCCGACCATCCGGCGGTTCCTCACCGGCAGTCCACCGATCCTGTCGCTGGTGGCGACGGGCGCGGGCCTCGACGTGATCGCCGAGGCCGGGCTGCCCGCGCTGCGCGCGAAGAGCGTCGCGCTGACCGGGTACCTCCAGGAACTGCTGGAGCCCACCGAGCTGCGGCTGGCGGGTCCGGCCGATCCGGCCGGGCGGGGCGCGCACGTCACCTACGAGCACCCGCGCGCGGCGGAACTCGTGCCGCTGCTGGCGCGCCGTGGTGTCTTCGTCGACCACTCGGTGCCGAACCGGTTGCGCCTGACGCCCGCGCCGCTGTCCACCCGCTTCACCGACGTCGCCGAGGCGGCGAGCCGCATCCGAGAGGTCCTGGAGGGGAACGGTTCATGAGTCGACGGCGGGTACTGGTCACCGGCGCGTCGCGCGCCAGCGGCATCGGCGCGGCGAGCGCCGCGGCACTGGCGGCGGGCGGCGCCGTGGTCGCCGTGCACGCCCGCGAGGACGTGGAGGCCGCCGAGGCCGTGGCGGCGAGCCTGCCGGGCGACGGGCACGCGGTGGTCGTCGCGGACCTGGCCGACCCGGACCAGGTGGCCGAGATGGTGCGGCAGGCCGTCTCCGCGCTCGGCGGCGTCGACGTGCTGGTCAACAACGCCGCCCTGCACGTGGAGCACCCCATCGCGAGCACCTCCTACGCCGACTGGCAGGCGCTGTGGCGGCGGACCCTGGACGTGAACCTGATCGGCACGGCCAACGCCACCTGGTGCGTGGTGGACCACCTGCTCACCCGACCGGAGGGACCGGAGAACGCGTCGATCATCATGGTCGGCTCGCGCGGCGCGTACCGGGGTGAGCCCGCCGTGCCCGCGTACGGGGCGAGCAAGGCGGGGATGCACGCGTTCGCCCAGTCCATGGCGGTCGCGCTGGCGCCGCACGGGATCGGCGTCGCGGCGGTGGCGCCCGGCTTCACCGTCACCGACCTCACCGAGGACCTGCTCAAGGGGCCCGAGCGGGAGTCGATCCTGGCGCAGCACCCGTTCGGCCGGGTCGCAGCCTCCGCCGAGATCGGGGCCGCCGTCGCCTGGCTGGCCTCGCCGGAGGCCCAGTGGGCCAGCGGCACGGTGCTCGACCTCAACGGAGCGTCCTACCTGCGGTGAGGTCGAGCACCGCCGGTCAGGAGCGGAAGAAGGTCCGCAGGTCGCCGACGAGCACGTCCGGGCGTTCCAGCGCCGCGAAGTGCCCGCCGTCGGGGAACTCCGACCAGTGCACGACGGCGGTGTTGTCCCGTTCGGCGAACGCGCGGATCGACGTGAAGTCGTCGGCGAAGACGGCGACCCCGGTCCGCGACGGGTTCACCTCCGGCTCGCGCGCGGCCTTCGCCTCCTCGAAGTGGTAGCGCCCCGCCGTGGCCTGGGTGTTGGTGAACCAGTAGAGGGAGACCTGGGTCAGGACCTGCTCGGTCGTCACGAGGCTCGTCCCGTCGCCGAAGTTGGCGAACAGCTCGCTGTAGGCCAGCTGCCCCACCGGTGAGTCGGCGATGCCGACCGAGACGGTCTGCGGGCGCGTCGCGTTCATCTGGTTGTAGCCGCCGACGGACTGGAACCAGCGCATGTGCTCCAGCGCCGCGTAGTCCTTCGGTTCCAGCTCCTCGAACTCCGCCGGGTCTCCGGTCGGGAACGAGAACAGCTGGAGCACGTGCAGGCCGAGGAAACCCTCCGGCCGCATCAGCCCCAACTCGCGGGAGATCAACGCGCCCGCGTCGCTGCCGTGCGAACCGTACGAGTCGTACCCGAGGCGCCGCATCAGCGCGTCGACCGTCTCCGCCACCCTCCGCATCGTCCAGCCGCGGCCGACGAGCGGCGTGCTGAAGCCGAATCCGGGGATCGACGGCACGACGACCGAGAACGCGTCCGCGGCGTCGCCGCCGTGGGCGACGGGATCGGTGAGCGGGCCGATCAGGTCGAGGAACTCGGCGAACGAGCCGGGGTAGGTGTGCAGGAGCAGCAGCGGGGTCGCCCCCTCCTCCTTCGACGGCACGTGGACGAAGTGCACGGTCTGCCCGTCGATCTCGGTCAGGTACTGCGGGAACTCGTTCATCCGGGCTTCCTGCGCGCGCCAGTCGAACGTGGTTCGCCACTGCTCGACGGTCTCGCCGAGGTAGCTGTTCGGCGTGCCGTACTCCCAGTCGTCGGTGGGGGCGGGCCGCGGCAGCCTGGTGCGGGCGAGGCGCTCGTCGAGGTCGTCCAGGTCGGCCTGGGGGACATTGACGCGGAAGGGGCGGATCTCGGTGTTCGTCATGGGACCCACGGTAGGAGCTGTATAGGAACGTTCGGTTCCTATAAGGTGGATGGGTGTTGGACACCTCCTCCCGGCTGCTCGCGCTGCTGGCGCTGATGCAGTCGCGGCCCGCGTGGTCGGGTTCGGAGCTCGCGGAGCGGTTGAACGTCACGGGGCGGACGATCCGCAACGACGTCGACCGCCTGCGCGAGCTCGGGTACCCGGTCGACGCCGTGCGCGGACCCGCCGGGCACTACCGGCTGGGCGTCGGGGCGAAGCTGCCGCCGCTGCTGCTCGACGACGACGAAGCGGTGGCGGTCGCGATCGGACTGCGGGCCGGACGCGGGGTCGCGGGCATCGAGGACAGCGCGGCGCGGGCGTTGGCGAAGCTCCAGCAGGTCCTGCCGCACCGGTTGCGGCGCCAGGTGACCGCGGTGCACCAGGCGATGACCGAGGGCCCGGAGAACACCGGCGGCAACGTCGCGGACCCGGTGGTGGACCCCACCGCGCTGGCGACGATCGCGGCGGCCGTCCGCGACTCCGAACTGCTGCGGTTCGACTACGCGGCCCCGGACCGCACCGACGACGGGCCGCGCCGCAACGACGCCTCGGCGCCGTTCGGGGAGTGGCCGGTGCTGGTGGAGCCGTACCGGCTGGTGAGCTGGGAGCGGCACTGGTACCTCGTCGCACGGGGACCGGAGACGGGGACGTGGCACACGTACCGCGTCGACTGGATCTCGTTGCGGATGGCGACCGGTCGCCGCTTCACCGCGGTCGCGCTGCCCGGCGGGGACTACGCGGACTTCGTCCTGCGCGACGTGGCCACCGCGGGGTGGAGGGTGCACGCGAGGATCACCGTGTTCGCGCCCGCGGAGGACGTGCTGGCGCGGATCAACCCGGCCGTCGGCGTGGTGGAGGCGGTCGACGGGTCGACGTCGGTGCTCGTGACCGGGGCCGACAGCCTGGAGCTGATCGCCGTCTACACCGGGATGCTCGGCCTCGACTTCCACGTCACCGAGCCGCCCGAGCTGGTCGAGCACCTCCGCGTCCTCGGCGGGCGCTACGCCCGCGCGGTGGACTGACGGAGCACCGCGCCGCGCTCGTCGGTCTGCTCGACCACGCCGCGCCCCCGGCCACCGCTCCCGACCCGCTCCCGCGGTCGTCGAGCGGAACCGCCCGCTCGGTGCGGACGCCGACCCCGGTGGGATCTAGGGTTCGGGGCCTGTGCGCAGTGGTGTCGGAGGTGGGCCGTGACGGGTAGCAAGACCTTCCTGGTCGCCGGGGTGGGTGGTGGGCTCGGGCGGGCGTTCGCCGAGCGTGCGCTGGGTGCGGGCCACCGCGTCGTCGGCATCGTCCGCAGACCCGAGCAGGTCGCGGAGTTCGAGGCCCTGGAGCCGGGGTCGGCGTTCGCGCGCGTCCTGGACATCGGGTCGGCCACCGGGATCGAGCCCGCGATCAGGTCCGTCGAGGCCGAGATCGCGCCCATCGACGTCCTCGTGGCGGGCACGGACCACGCCGAGTCCACGGTGGAGGACCTCCGTAGGCAGCGGGACATCGACGTGTTCGGGACGGTCGCGGTCGTGAAGGCGGTCCTGCCCGCCATGCGGCTGCGGCGCGGCGGGACCGTCGTCGTCGTGACCCCCGACGCGACCCCGTCGTACCACGGCAGCAAGTTCGCGCTGGTCGGCATCATGCTCTCCCTGGCGACGGAGGTGGCCCCGTTCGGCGTCCGCGTGACGGCGGTCGAACCGGAGGCGTTCCGCGCCGCCTGGTCGAACGAGGGGCTGGTGCTGGAGTCGGACGGGCCCCTGGCCCTCGGTGCGGGTACCACCTCGCCCCCCTAGTCGAGTGAGTCCGGCGGGGAATCGTCACGGGCTTCGTCACCCAGGGCGGCCATCTCCTCCACCACGGCGGCCGTCTCGGCCAGCAGGGCCTCCACCGCGTCCTCGCGGCCACCCTCCGCGGGCACCCACCCCTGGCTGATCAGCCACAACCGGTCGGCGTTGTCCCGCAGCCGGATGGCCAGCGCGGCCATCGCCCCGAGGTTGCGCGCGGCCGCCGCCGACACCCGCGTCCGGTAGGCGGCCTGTCTGCACGCGGCCGAGCAGTACCGCCTCGGTCGGCCCGCGCCCGCGGCGGGAATCTCGTTGTCGCAGTTCCGGCACTGTTCGCTTTTCGTCACCACAACCTCGGTGACGTAATAGGAAAAACGTTGACCCGGCGTGCTCGAAAAGGACGCCCTATCAGGCGACGGACAATTCGTTGACCGGTCTGATTTCGGCGTGTGTACTGAGACGGCAGTCGCAGGAAGAACGGCAAGGAATTGCGGCGGTGTTCCGGCCCCCACTCCCCGCTGGAATGGGATTTGTGTTCTCGGTGCAGGTTGGAAACATGTCCGCACTTAATTGTGAGGAGTATTCCGCATGTCCACTCAGTATTCGCTGACGGTCACGAACAACTCGACCCAGTTCCAGGACATCGTCGTCTACCAGAAAGCGGTGGACCTCGGCGTGCCCAACGCGCTGTCGCTGGCGTGGATGACCGCGCCCGCGCACCCGAAGACCACGGTCACCTTCACCTGGAGCGAGGACTACAACTTCGTCTGGTCGCAGACCGGCACGCTCCAGCCGGGGGTCGCGTTCAAGGCGCAGCAGACCATGGACGCCGACCCGGAGAACCCGGAGGCCAACCAGGTCCAGTTCGGCTCGCCGAAGGGCGCGTTCACCTTCATCGACGGCCCGGCGATGGGAACGCCGCAGCTGGGTTCCCTCTACATCCGCACGCTGCCCGACGTGCCCGCCGACACCGCGTCGGTCGGCATCGGCATGTCGAACGCGGGCACCTTCGTCGTCACCGCGGGCCCGAACCTGAACTACGTGTTCACGCCGCACCCGTCGTACTGGGTGGCCGCGGGCACGTTCACCGCGGGCGAGGTCCTGGACGTCGAGGAGATCACCAACACGCAGGAGATCACCTACCGGAGCACGTTCGCGCAGAACGCCGTGCTCGGGTCGAACAACCTGTGGACCGTGTCCTGACGGCCCGCGTCCGCGCCTCGTAGCGCGCGGGCCCGTCACCGGCGTTCCGTGCCGCCCCCACCTCCCGGCACCGGACGCCCCACGGCTGGGTGCGCGGCCCGTCCCCCCGCGCACCCAGCCCGGTAACTCGCACCCCCGCACCGCGCCGCCCTCCACGACCCGGCGCGGTCGCGGTAACCGGACCTCGTCCGGCCGCGCCCCTGCCTCCGGCGCGACCCCGGCGCCCCGCAGCACCGACACCCAGCACCGACTCCCGCACCGCGTGCGGGAGTCGGGCATCCCCGAGGAGAACTCGTGAAGAACTACGAGAAGGTCCAACTCGTGGCCTACGGAACGGTCACGTCGGCACCCGTGCGGGTGCTGCCTCCCGGAAGGCCGCCCGCGGAGGAGTACGACGCCGACATGAAGACGCGCGGCGCCACCCTGTGCAAGGTGGCCAACTGGATCCAGGCCAACCACTCGGCCGCGGTGTCCGACCCGACCGTGCTGAAGGTGCTGGTGGTCCCCGAGTTCTACTTCCGCTTCGGCGGCCCGGTGGCGGCCGACTCCCCGCCGGACACGCTGAACAACAGCTACCCCGACGCCGTCGGCATGATCTCGAACCTGATCGGCGACGTGCTCGTGCCCCAGTTCTCGACCGACGCCTGGAACGACTGGATCATCATCGCGGGATCGGCGTTCTGGCACGTGCCCGCCGCGAGGACGACGAACGGGGATGTCGCCTACTTCAACACCTCCATCGTGATCAACGGCGGTGAGCTACCCGAGGACGAGCCCAACACCAACGACGACCCGGCCACGGTGCCCACGCTGGGGCGTTCCTCGACCAACCAGAAGGCGCTGATGTCGCGCATCGACTGGTCGGTCGCGCGCGGCAACGACCGGAGCAAGTGGGACGCCGCGCTCAACCCGATGTTCACCACCCAGCTCACGGACGACAGGTACCTGCGGTGGCACCTGTTCAAGACCGGGGGCAAGGGCAACCGGGGCGGCAGGTCGGTCGTCCTCGGCGTCGAGGTCTGCCTGGAGCACGTCCGGGCCAGCGAGGACAGGGGAGAGGTCGCCGGGGTGCTGCGGGTGCTCGCGGCTCAGGAGCCGCAGATGCCCCCGCCGGACGTCCACGTGGTCACCTCGTGCGGCATGGACCTCGTTCCGACGATCGGCGTGGCCACGGCGCCGGGCGGGATCGCGATGATCTGCGACGGGGCCCAGCCCGACACCGGGATCCAGCCCGTCTGGTGGCCGCACGCCGAGGTGCGCCGGACGACCGGCGTGACGAGGGACGGCGTGCGGCTGATGGCGCGTGGCCGGAGCCTGGGGTCGTTCGAACTGCCGGACGGCCTCCAGGTCGGAGCGCCCGGCGACCCGAGGACCCCCAGGGACGCGGTGTCGATCTGGGAACCGGTCGACCTGCCCTGATCCGACGCCGGGAGGCGCCGCTCGTGCGGTGCCCCCCGGCTGGGGGCGATCCGCGCACCGCCGCCGCGCTCCCACCGGGGCGCGGGTCTCGACGTGCACGGCGAGCGGCATGGTCCGGACGCTACGCGGGGAAGCGGGGACCGACCAGGGGCGCGCGCTGGTGCGGACCCGTTCCTCGGCGGTCCACCTGCCGTTTCGACCCCGGTGCCGGATCGGGGGACCACCGACGGGGTGATCTCCGGTGGTGCTGTCCGGGACGCGGTCGTACGGCTCCGCGCGGCCGGGTCGGCGGTGCCCGCCTACCGCGTCGGGTCGGGTGGCGGGGGAGGGTTGGTGGCGAAGACCGGTCGCACGTCGCCGATCCACGTGTCGGAATCCGCGGTGACCATGGTCGTGGGGCCCACGGCGAAGTCGCGGTACACGCGGGTGCTGTCGAACTCCCCTTCGCCGTAGCGGTTCCAGCCCGACCCGTCCGCGGACGTCCACAGGTAACCGGCCTGCGTGACGGCGTGGCCGAGCAGCACGAACCCGTCGCCCCAGTCGCGGACCCGGTCCAGCGAGCGGCCCACGGCCGGTCCCACGGCCGGATCGGGGAGCCTGCCGGGGTCGATGCCCGCCTGCCGCCACACCCCGTCCCGGCGGAACCACACCTGCTGCCCCTCGCCGTCCAGGGACGAGGCGACCAGCACGACCGCGCCGCCGTTGCCCGCCAGCCCGTCGACCGACAGCAGGGGCAGACCCCCCGCGATGTCCTCCCACCCGACACCGTCGGGCGAGGCGTAGACGCGAACGGGGTCGATCTCGTCGTCCACCGGCACGGAGGCGCTGCCGTACGCGTGGCCGGGCTCCACCAGGAAACCGTCCGGTGTCGCGACCGCCAGCGGCGAGCTGTTCGGCAGCACGGCCTCCGCGCCCGGCAGGGGTTTCGGGGCGTCGAACGACCGGCCGTCGCGGGAGTGCCAGTACGACAGGCCCGCGTGCTCGGTGTCGCTGCGCACGACCAGGACGCCGCGCGGCCCGGCGGCCAGCGCGACGGTCGCGTCGTCCCACTCGGACAGGGGCACCTCGTCCCACCGCTGTCCGTCGTCGCTGCGCCACAGGGACAACCCGATCGTCGTCGCGCCCAGGACGTACGCGGAGGAGCCGTGCGCGGCCGTGGCGATCGGCTCGTCGAGCCCGTCGAGGTAGGTGGGGTCCCAGTCGCGCCCGTCCGCCGACACCGACACACCCTGGTCGAGCGCGAGGAACCCGCGGTCCCAGCCGTCCACGGCGCCCCGTGCGGGCTCGACCCGCGTCCACGGGGACGTCGGCGGCTCGGAGGAGCACGCCGCCAGCAGCAGCACCAGCACTAGGAGCAGTCGGAACGCCACATCGCCTCCCCGTCCAGGCACAGCTCGCGCGACCCGGTCACCGCGGTGGTGCGGAACGGCAGGCCGTGGTCGTCCAGCACGAGTTCGCCCGACTCCTCGCCGGACGTCCAGGCCAGGCGCAGCCGCCACTCCACCAGCGCCGTGGTCACCTTCGTCGTCACGATCAGCTGCTCGGGGTCGGCCTGGTCGACGCGGTAGGGGAAGTCGGGGGTGTCGGGTTCGGCCACGAGCCTCGGCTCCGAGCGGTCGAGGTCGACCCGGAAGTACCGGGGCGGGACCTTGCTCGCGCAGCCCGCCCGCAGGAACAGCCCGACCGGCGCGGGCAGCGACCGGACCACCTCGACGCGCGCGGACTGCAGCACGACCGCCCGGCCCGCGGTGCCCTGCACGGTGACGGTGACGCGCGAGCCCGACGCGATCACGGCCTCGGCGGGCGGCACGTAGCCCTCGCTCGCGATCTCCCGCTGCCCCTGGTCCGGCACCACCCGGCCCGAGGCGCAGTCCACCGGGTCGTACTCCACCACGGCCGCCACGGGTGACGCGGGCGCCGGCCGCGGAGGCTCCGGCCAGACCGCGACCGCCACCAGCCCGGCGGCCAGCAGCACGGCCACGACCGCCAGCGCGATCACCCCGCGGCGGTCGTGGTGCTGGTCGATGCGGTCGCCGACCTGGACGTCCTGCACGGATCCGGCCTGAACCGCCGCCGTGACGTTCCCGTCGATCCTGTTCCGGCTCTTCCCTGTGTCGATGATCCGATCATCGCCCACGATCCGCCGCCACGATCCGCAGACCGGCGGAGAGACACTCGTTCGGACGAGCGCCGCGCCCCCG
>NZ_DBNGPQ010000132.1:0-21773 GCF_057122925.1 Umezawaea sp.
CCGGTCGACCCCGCGCCGCGTGGTGCCGTACGTCCGGTAGACGGCGTCGCCGTCGCGCAGGAACAGGCTCAGCATGAACCCGCCGTCCACCCCGCAGTCGCGGGCGAACGTGGTGCCGTGCGACGACACGAACGGCAGCGTCCAGCCCATCCGCTCCTTGTACGCCTCGATCTGCGCCAGCGGCATGGTCGACGCGTTCGTCCACGTCACCCCGCTGTCGGCCAGCATCCCCAGTCCGGTCGCGGGCACGTTCGCGGTGAACCAGGTGCAGCCGCCGCAGAACGCGTCCGGGCCGAGGTCCATGAACTGGTAGACCGCGAGCTGCCGCCGACCCTCGAACAGGTCGAGCAGCGTCTTCGGACCGTCTGGTGTGTCGAACGGGTAGTCGCCCGCGAACTCCACCATCGGCAGCCGCCTGCGCCGCGCGGCGAGCGCGTCCTGCGCGCGGGTAAGCTCCTTCTCCGCCACGAGCAGCTCGTCGCGGGCCTTCTGCCACTCCTGCTGGGAGACGATCTCCGGTTCGCCCATGCCGCCGATTGTGGACCGGAGCACCGACAAAAATCTGTCGTGCCTGGTGGGCGGGGGTGGAAATGATCCGAGCCCGGGCGGGGTTGACCTCGACAGGAGCACGACGACGGCGAAAGGCAGCACCAGCCATGGCACGCGCAGTCAAGACCCCCGGCCCCGACCACCCCATCACCGTGACGCCGTCGACGGAGCACGTCGTGGTGCGCGCGGGAGACCGGGTCGTCGCCGACACGACCAGGTCGCTCACGCTCCAGGAGTCGACCTACCCGGCCGTGCACTACATCCCGATCGAGGACGTCGACCAGTCCGTGATCGAGCGCACCGACACCAGCACGTACTGCCCGTACAAGGGCGACGCGTCGTACTACTCGATCACCGGCGAGCAGGCGCTGACCGACGTCATCTGGACCTACGACGAGCCGTACCCGGCGGTGGAGGAGATCGCCGGGCACGTGGCGTTCTACCCGAACAAGGTGTCGATCTCGGTCGAGTAGACCACCAGGCCTTCCGGCCCCACGCCCTGCTCGACGAACCCGGCCCTGCGCGCCACCGCCCGCGAGGCGCCGTTGCGGGCGTCGGCCTCCAGCCGAACCCGCACGGAGCCCCGCTCGGTGGCGAGCCACGTCGTCAGCAGCCGCAGGCCCTCCGCGGTGAGGCCGCGACCGCGGTGGGCGGGCGCGGTCCAGTAGCCGACCACGGGGGTCGGGCCGTCGAACCGCACCACGCCCATGCTCCCGACGAGCGTGCCGTCCGGCAGCGCCAACGCGCACGGCGCGCCCTCGCCGGTCGTCCACTGGTGGTCGCTGTAGGCCGTCACGAACCCCACGGCGTACTCGCGCTCGTACGGCGTCGGGATGGTGGTCCACCGCTGGATCTCGGGGTCCTGGCAGGCCTCGAACACCGCCTCGGCGTCCTCGGCCCGCCAGCGCCGCAGCACGACGCGCTCGCCGACGGCGAGGAGGTCTCCTGTCATGCGGACAGAACGTAGTCCACGGTGTAGGCGCCCGCCTTGCCCTCCTCCCAGGTGATCCCGCCGCTGCCGCTGAGGCCCTCCAGCTCGCCGGTGCCCGATTCCGGGACGACGGTGAACCCGCCCGCCACGTACCCGTCCTTGAACCGGCCGATGTGCTGGAGCACGAACGTGCCGCTGCGGCCGTCGAGCGTGCCGGTCACCAGTTCGTGGCCGATGGTGTAGCAGTTGTCGTCGTCGACGTAGGTCATGACGAACCGCGTCTCGCCCGTGGCCTCCAGCGCTCCGCGGTAGGCGCAGACCATGGTGCCCGCGGTCTGCTTGGCGCCGGAGACCTCGTCGTGGGCCTTGCCGTCCCAGGTCTTCTCGTCCCAGCTCTTCATGTCGATGCTGCCTGCCGCGTGTGTGGTCATGCCGGAGATCCTGCCCCCGGTACCTGACACCGCCCGTCAGGTACCGGGGGAAACTTGGACGCATGCGCGCGAGCCGTCTGCTGTCCCTGCTCCTCCTGCTCCAGTCGCGCGGGCGGATGACCGCCCAGGAGCTGGCCGACGAGCTGGAGGTGTCGGTCCGGACGGTCTACCGCGACGTCGAGGCGCTCGGCGCGGCGGGCGTGCCCGTGTACGCCGACCGGGGTCCGGCGGGCGGGTACCGGCTGGTCGACGGCTACCGCACCAGGCTGACCGGTCTGACCACGGAGGAGGCCGAGTCGCTGTTCCTCGCCGGGCTGCCCGGTCCCGCCGCCGAACTGGGGCTGGGCACGGTGGTCGCGGCGGCGCGGCTCAAGCTCCAGGCCGCGCTCCCGCCGGAGCTGCGGTCACGGGCCGGGCGCGTCCGCGAGCGCTTCCACCTGGACATCCCCGGCTGGTTCCGGCACGCCGACGAGACGCCGAACCTGACGGCCGTCGCCGACGCCGTGTGGCACCAGCGCAGGCTCGACATCCGGTACCGGCGGTGGGGCGGGCAGGCGGTCGAGGTGCGCCGGACCGTGGACCCGCTCGGCCTCGTGCTCAAGGCGGGCGTCTGGTACCTCGTGGCGCGCTCCGACGGCGACCTGCGCACCTACCGCGTCGCGCGGGTGCTGGAGCTCGCCACGACCGACGACCACTTCGAGCGGCCTGCCGACTTCGACCTGACGGCGTTCTGGGAGGCCTGGTCGGAGCGGTTCGAGCAGCGCATGTACGGGGTGCGCGTCACGGTCCGGCTGTCACCGGAGGGCGTTCGGCGCGCCGGGTACCTGCTCGGCCTCGTCGCCGCCCGCGCGCTGCGCGACTCCGACGCCGAACCGGACGCGGACGGGTGGACGACGGTGGAGCTGCCGACCGAGTCGCTCGACCACGCCGAACCCGATCTCCTCAGGCTGGGGCCGCACGCGGAGGTCGTCGGGCCGCCCGAACTCCGGGAGCGGATGGCGGCCGCGGTGGCGGCCATGGCGGCGGTGTACCCGCCATAACGCGGTAATGATTCGCTGGTCCGTCACCCAGCGAACAACCGCTCGCCCGTTCGTGGAAAAAGCGTGCACACTTCGGTGATTCCGGGGTCCTCTCACCCTTTCTAGGGGTGTCGGCCGTCACGTTCGGTACTTATCGTTGAAGTATGAACAAGAAGATCGTGATCACCGTCGCCACCACGTTCGAACTGCTCACGCCCGGAGCTCCACCCGCTCCCATAGAGGCCGAACTGCGCTACGACCCGGATGATCCGTACGCCGTCGCCATCAGCTTCCACACCGGCCAGGGCGAGGTGGAGTGGATGTTCGGCCGTGAATTGCTGGCCGACGGGCTCATCACCCGGACCGGCGAGGGCGACATCGCCGTGCGACCCGCCCCCGAGGACCCCGAGCGGATGCTCGTGGAGCTGGACGCGCCCACCGGGTTCGCCGTCCTCGCCGGCCGGTCCGAGGACATCGCCGAGTTCCTCGACCTCTCCTACGACGTCGTGTCGTCCGGTGAGGAGGAGCTCTGGATCGACTTCGACCGCGAACTCGCGAAGCTCGCCATCCCGCGCTGAACCGAGCGCGGGAGCCGGACGCCCCGAGGCGCTCCGGCTAGCCCACCGACATGATCTGCGCCAGCGCCGCGTCGATCGCCCTGCCGTCCTCCGCCACGGAGAAGGTGCCACCGGTCGACTGGGTGATCCGGGTCAGCGGATCGCGTTCCGGGGCCGACCCCATGGCGATGACGCTGATGGGGATGTCGCGGTCGGCGCGCTTCAGCTCGTCCAGCCTGGTGCGCAGCTCGTCGAAGCTCAGACCGCCGTCGTTGGGGCCGTCCGTGAGCACCACGATGCTGTTGCGCTTGCCCTCCTGGTAGTTCTTCTGCACGTCCTCGTACAGCGCGAGCAGGCTCGTGTAGAGCTGCGTCGCGCTCAACGGCTTCAGACCGGCCACCCCGTCGAGCAGCGCCTGCCGCTGCTCCAGGACAGGCCCGGTCGGCACGAGCTGCCGGTACGGGCGTTCGCCGTCGACCTGCCGGGAGAACTCCCACAGCCCGACCGAACCGGACAGCGAGCGGTTCACCTGGCCGGACAGCGCGGCCTTGAGCCACTCCATCCGGCTCTTCCCGTCACCGCCGGGCTCCTCCATCGACTTCGACGAGTCGACCAGCAGCGTCACGACCTGGCCGTTGTCGGCCGTCGCCCACGCCGCCGAGATCTGCTGCGCGGTGGTCGCGTCCGCGGGCGCCAAGCCCTCGGTCATCGTCGCCCAGCGCACGCCGGGTGACGGTTTCGGCCGTTCCGTCGAGGACGGCACCCGCAGACCGGACGCCGCCAGGATCTTCTGCTGGTCCGCGCCCGTCAGGAACTCGCGGAACGCCTGCGCGGCCCGCACCTGAGCCTCGCCGACCCAGTCGCCCGACAGCGCCACGAACGGGAAGTCCGCGACCGGCGTCGGACCACCGGGGGTCACGCCGAACAGCGGCTTCAACGGGGGCGTGCCGGTGTCCTTGCCCGTGTTGTGCCGGTAGAGGTCGACCTCGAACACGGGGACCGCGCTGAAGCCGGGACCGTTGACGGTGGGTTCGTCGGCCAGCAGCGACATGGCCTCCCACGTGGTCGAGGGGGTCTGCGCGGGCTTCGCCGCCACCAGGCTCGCCATCGTGTTCTTCACCGGGTCCAGGCCCAGCATGTCGGTGGTGACCGGGCCCTTGCCCTCGGGGCTCGCGCCCGCCAGCGCCGACTGGATCGCCATCGCGGTGGCCGCGTTGATCGTCGGGTCGGGCATGGCGACCTTGAACGGACCCCACGCCGCCTGGCCGAAGCGCTCCCAGCCGCCGGGCGCGGACATGACGCCCGGCAGGTCGGTCCAGCGGAAGCCCGCCGCCGTCTGCACGGCCGCCGCGCCCTCCTCGGGCAGGGCGAGCACCACGGGGCTCGCGGCGATCGACTGCGGGGCCGCGCCGAGCAGCGCGTGGTTCTGCGCGCCGAGCCGGTTCGCCCACAGCATCGAGTCGGTGATCCACGCGTGCGGGCGGGTGCCGAGCTTGCCCTCGTCCCAGCCCTGCGTGAGGCCCTCCAGCACGACCTCGGAGTCGATCGACTGCACCTCGACCCGGATGCAGTGGTCGTAGACCACCGGCCGGGTCGCGCTCCAGGCCTTCGCGACGTCGCGCACCGCGTCGGCCGCGCTCGGCGTCGACGCGATCCTCAGCGCCGCCTCGCCCTCGGCGCAGTCGCCCGCCTCGGCGGCCGCACGGCGCTCGATCACACCACCGAGCCAGCTCCAGCCGAGCACACCGAGGACGATCAGCGCGACGAGGCCGACGACCGCGACGGGCCACCCTGCCACGCCGCGCCGCACCCGTGTGCGCAGCGTGCGATGTCGAGACATCGACTTCCCCTTCAGCGTCTTCCCGCGGCTCGTGACACGAACGCGTTCGGTACCCGGATTGACGGCTCCGACGACACCTGTACCGGCAGCGGTCACGCTAACAGGTGAAGACTGAGGGCCGGGTTAAGTAATTGAGGCTGACTTGGCCGGATTCTTACCCGATTGGGTTAGTTTCTGAGTGCAGAAGTGTGACTCAATGTCACGGACAGCTCCAGCAATGCGGCTCTCAGCGGCGTTGCCCTCGCGCTGAACGACGCCTGCTGCCGCACGTACTCCGCGCGCCCCTCGGGCGTCTCGATCGCCACCGGCTCGTAGCCCAGCGGGGCCAGGTCGTACGGGCTCGCGCGCATGTCCAGCTCGCGCACCTCGACCGCGAGCGCGAAGCAGTCCGCGACCAGCTCCGACGGCGTCGCGGGGTCCAGCTTGTACGCCCACTTGAACAGGTCCATCGACACGTGCAGGCAGCCCGGCTGGTCGAACTCGACCTGCGTCTCCCTGGTCGGCTGGAGCGTGTTGTGGGGGCGCGCGTCCGGCGTGAAGAAGCGGAACGCGTCGAAGTGCCCGCACTGCACGCGGCTCGCGTCCACGACCGCGTCCGTCCCCGCCGACCCCAGCCGCAGCGGCCACGCGTTGTGCCGCACCTGCTCGGGCCGCTGCCGGTAGACCATCGCCCACTCGTGCAGCCCGAAGCAGCCCAGCCGGGGCGCGCGCCGAGCCGTCGCCCCCAGCAGCCGCCGGACGAAGTCGACGGTCGCCCGCCGCGACTCGGCGAACCGCTCCACGTCCAGCGCCACGCCGTCGGCGGTCTCCACGTACGCGGGCCACCGCAGGTACTCGCGCGCCGCCGCGCCCTCCAGCACGACGCCGGGACCGGGGTGCCAGCGCTCCAGCCGCGACGGCCGGTGCGAGTAGTAGCTGAACAGGAAGTCGAGCACGGGGTGCTTCTCGCCGGTCGCCTTCCGCTCGTGGTGCGGACCCGTCCAGCGCAGCACGCGCGCCCGGTGCTCGGCACGGCGCGCCGTCCACTCGGCCTCGGTCAGCACCAACTCCATGGCGGCAGCTTATTCGTGCCGCGCGGCGACCACGGCCGGGGTTTGTACGGTCGTCCCATGACGCCGGACACCCGATCCATGCGCGAGCGGATGCTCGCCGGAGACCTGTACATCGCCGACGACCCGGAACTGGAGGAGCTCTCCGCCGTCTCCGGCGACTTCCAGGACGCCTACAACGCGACCGGGTCCCGCGAGCACTCCGAACGCTTCCGGCTGCTCACCGAGTGGCTGGGCGCGGTCGGCGAGGGCACCGTCATCCGCCCGCCGTTCCGCGTCGACTACGGCAGGTTCACCACCATCGGGGCCCGCACGTTCGCCAACTTCGGCCTGGTCGCCCTCGACGTCGCCCCGATCACGATCGGCGACGACGTGCAGATGGGACCGAACGTGCAACTGCTCACCCCGACCCACCCGGTCGACCCGGAACCGCGCCGGGCGAAGTGGGAGGCGGCCAAGCCGATCGTCATCGGGGACAACGTGTGGCTCGGTGGTGGGGCGATCGTGCTCGCCGGGGTGACCGTCGGGGAGAACACCGTGGTCGGCGCGGGAGCCGTGGTGACGCGCGACCTGCCCGCGAACGTGGTCGCGGTCGGCAGCCCGGCGCGGGTGGTGCGGGAGGTCTGGTCCGCGCCCTGAGGGGCCTGTGGTCGGCGAGGACCGGTCGGTCGTCGCCGACGACAGGCGCGGGGTGGGGCCGCGGGCGCGTCCGCGGCGCCACCGCTCCGGTGGCCGGGTTGTCGTTGTGCACGGTCCTGCTCCAGGGAGTCGTGCTGGGAGCTACCGGTCGTGATCGTTTCCGTGTCCGTTCCGGTCGTCGGGACGAGTGCTGGGGACCGTGACGTGTCGGGGTCGACGGGGCCTCCTTCCCGCTGGGTCGCCGTTGCGCTCCTGGGGCCGGTCATGGCCTCAAGCCCTCGATGACCCGTCGCCACCAGGGCTTGCGGTCCGGCGCGGTGGCCTCGTCGACGGCCGGACCGGCCTCGTCCTCCGCTCGCGGTGCGGGGACCTCGACGATCGGGAACCCGCGCCGGGGGAACCGCGCCGCGGGCGCCTCGCTGCGCGACCGGTCCGCCTTGAGCCGCTGTTCGAGCCTCAGCAGCCGGTTCCACTCGGCCACCAACAGGGCGGCCTAGTCCCCGCCCTGCACCAGCGCCAAGCCCAGTGCCGTGCGCAGCGACACGACCTCCCGCCCCTCCCTGCGGCTGACCGCGAGCCCGGTTTCCCGCAGCACCCCGAGGTGCTGCGACACCGCCCCGACCGTCACGCCGAGGCGTTCGGCGAGTTCGGACACGGTGCTCGGCCGCTCCAGCTCGTGCAGCAGGCGGGCGCGGGTGGCGCCGAGCAGGCGGGTGAGGGCGGGGCGGGCCGGGGGAGCGGGTCTGGTCCACAGGGTGCCGAAGCCGGTGGCCGGGTAGCAGAGGGCGAGGCGGACGGGGCTGTCGCGGAGGTAGACGTCGGGCCAGATGAACGCCGACGGGACGAGGACCAGGTCGCGGGTGCCCAGTTCGGTGATCGTGCCCGCTACCTCGACGGCGGTCGGGTGCCAGGTGACGGTGTCGTGCAGTTCGCCCAGCACGGTGGGGCCGCCGTGCTCGGTCAGCCTGCGGCCGCGGCGCTCCACGTCGCCCTGGAGAACGCCCTCCAGCCTCGGCCAGAGCGGCTCGATGATCGCGTCGTGGACGGCGCGGACGCGGTCGCGCAGGGCGGTCAGCGCCTCGGTCGGGTCGTCGAGCAGGGGACGGGCGTGGGGGTCGGCGCCGACGGCCGCGGTGATGCGCTCGGGGGTGGCGCGGAACAGGGCGTCGACCTCGGTGTCGATGCCCGTGGAGCGCAGGCCCGGCGTGGGGATGAGGAACTCCGGGACGACCGGGCCTCGGGTGGCCAGGCGGTGCAGGAGGCGGAACCACGGGTCGTCCGGGAGGGTGCCCAGGCGCGACTCGGCCCACGTGGTCCAGCGCTGGTGGACGGGAGCGCACTCCGGAGCGGCCAGGACGCGGAGCCCGGCGATGGTTTCCCACAGGGGTGAGACCGCGAAGCGGAGGGCCATCGCTTTAGCTCAGCCTAAAACGTTCGACTTGGCCAGTGATCACGCCAAGGTGGACGCATGGGGACTGGGTGGGGGCGGTTGCAGGCGGTCGCGGTCAGCGGGTCGACGGGGGAGGGGCTGCTGCTGACGGCGCTGCCCCTCATGGCGGTCGCGATCACGACCGACCCGCGGCAGGTGGCGCTGGTGAACGTGGTGGGGCAGCTCCCGTGGCTGCTGTTCTCGCTGGCGGCGGGGGTGCTGATCGACCGGTTCCGGCGGACGTCGGTGCTCGCGTCGGCGTTCGCCGTGCAGGCCGTGGCGGCGGCCGTGCTCGCCGTCGCGGCGTCGACCGGCGCGCTGAACCTGCCGCTGCTGCTGGTCGTCTCGTTCGTCGTCGTCAGCTCGCAGGTGCTCGGCGACGGCGCCAGCGGCGCGCTGGTGCCGGACGTCGTCGGCCCGGACCGGCTGGCCGCCGCGAACGCCCGGATGATCGTCATCGACCGCGGGGTCGTGCAGTTCCTGGTGCCGCCCGTGACCGGCTTCCTGCTGGCGTTCGCGGCCGGGCTGCCCGCGTGGCTCGCCTGCGCTGCTGCCCTGGTGGCGCTGCTGCTGACCCGCGGCCTCGCCGTCCCGCACGTGCCGAGCCCGCCGGGACACCCGCTGCGCGACATCAGGACCGGGCTCGCGTTCCTCGTCGGCAGCCCGCTGCTGCGCACCATCACGGTCACCGTCGCGCTCGGCTCGTTCGCCGCCAGCGCGACCATGCCGATGTTCGTGCTCTACGCGACGCAGATCCTGCACGTCGGCTCGTTCGGCTACGGCGTGCTGCTGGCGTGCCTGGCCGTCGGGTGGATCGCGGTGTCGTTCGTGGTGCACCCGCTGGTCACCCGACTCGGCTACGCCTGGTCCATGCGGCTCGCGACGCTGGGCGCCGCGGCCCTGATCCTGCTCATCGCGGTGGAGCCACCGGTGTTCGCGCTGGTCGCGGGCACGCTGGTGCTCCTGTCGTCCACGACGCTGGTGTGGAACGTGTGCTCGCAGTCGAGCAGGCAGCGGTTCACGCCCACACCGCTGCTCGGCCGGGTGCTCACCAGCCACCGCGCGCTGGCCTGGGGGCTGACGCCGCTCGGCGCGCTCGCCGGCGGCTTCGTGGCGGCGTCGTGGGGCCTGCGCTGGGTGTGGGTGATGGCCTCGGCCGTCCACCTGCTGTCCGCGGTGCTGATGTGGAGGACCGTGTCCCCCGAGGGGTTCGCCGCGGAGGAGGCCCGATTCGCCGCTCGGGCCTCCTGACTCACAGCTCGCGGCTCACGTGCGTGCCGTCGCGGACCGTGCCGACGTACTCCTCGACCAGGTCCTCCATCGCCACGACGCCGCACAGCGCGCCGTCGGTGTCGACGGCCCGCGCCAGGTGCGACTGCGCCCGCCGCAGCGCGGCCAGCGCCTCGTCCAGGTGGGCGTCCACGGGCAGGTCCGGCAGACCGCGGATGCGGGTGCGCGGCACGGGCGTGCCCGGATCCGCGCCCGCGAGGTCCAGCACGTCCTTGACGTGCAGGTAGCCCAGCAGCCTGCCGTTGTCGCCGCGCACCGGGAACCGGGAGAACCCGGTCTGCGCCACGGCCGACTCGACCTCGCCGACCGTCGGGTTCGACGACAGCGTGGTCAGCCGGTCGAGCGGCACGAGCACGTCCGCCACGGTCCGCTCGGCCGAGGACAGCGTCTGCGCGAGCCGCCGGTGCTCGGAGTCCTCCAGCAGGCCCTCCTCGCGGGACTGGGCGATCAGCATCGCCAGCTCGTCCGGCGTGTACGCCGTGTCCAGCTCGTCCTTCGGCGTGACGCCCATCAGCTTCAGCACGGCCGTCGACACGACGGTGAACATCCGCAGCACCGGACCGACGAGCTTGCAGAACCCGTAGTGCACCGGCACCAGCCAGATCGCCAGCCGCTCCGGGTTCGCGATGGCCAGGTTCTTCGGCACCATCTCGCCGAGGATCGTGTGCAGCGCCACCACGATGATCAGCGCGATGGCGAACGAGACCCCGTGCCGCACCGCCGCCGGAACGCCGATGGCGTGGAACGGCGACTCCAGGACGGACGCCACGGCGGGCTCGCCGATCGCGCCGAGCCCCAGCGAGCACAGCGTGATGCCCAGCTGCGCGCCCGCGATCATCAGCGGCAGCTCCCGGCCCGCCTTGATCGCCGTGCGGGCCCGGCTGCTGCCCCTCTCGGCCAACGCCTCCAGCCGGTCGCGGCGGGCGGTGATGATCGCGAACTCGGCGCCGACGAAGAAGCCGTTGCCCGCCAGGAACAGGAAGAGGACCAGGATGCTCACTGCGCCGCCACCTGTTCGGCGTCGGTGACCCTGGCCACCCGCAGCTCGGCCGTGCGGTGCCGGTCCATCCGCATCACGGTGATGCGCCAGCCGTCGACCCGTATCTCGTCGCCGACCTCGGGGATGCGGCCGAGCTTGGCCATGACCAGACCGGCCAGCGTCTCGTAGTCGCCCTCCGGCATCCGGAACCTGGTGGCCTCGGCGACCTCGTCGTCGCGCAACAACCCGGACACCATCCAGCTCCCCCTGCCCAGCGGGCGGACCGGCGCGGCCTCGCCCCGGTCGTGCTCGTCGCGGACGTCGCCGACGATCTCCTCGACCACGTCCTCCAGCGTCACCAGCCCGGCCGTGCCGCCGTACTCGTCGACGACCAGCGCGGTCTGCAACCCCGACGCGCGCAGCCGGTCCAGCAGCGCGTCGCCCTCCAGGGTCTCCGGCACGGTCTGCACCGGCCTGGTCAGCGCCGACACCGGCGTGGTCCCGCGCTGGTTCACCGGCACGCTGAACGCCTGCTTGACGTGCACCATGCCGCGCACCTCGTCCAGGTCGCCGTTGTGCACCGGGAACCGGGAGAAGCCGGTCTCGCGGGTCTTGGAGATCAGGTCGAGCACGGTCGCGTCGACCCGCAGCGCCTCGACCTGCACGCGCGGCGTCATCAGCTCGCCGGCGGTCCGGTCGCCGAAGCGCAGCGAGCGGTCCAGCAGCGTCGCCGTGCCCTGGTCGAGCGTGCCGTGCTCGGCGCTGGAGCGCACCAGCGCGCTCAGCTCCTCCGGCGACCGGGCGGACGCCAGCTCCTCGACCGGTTCGACGCCGAAGCGGCGCACGAGCCAGTTCGCGGCCAGGTTCATGCCGCTGATCAGCCAGCGGAACGTGCTGGAGAACGCCGACTGGTAGCCGACGACCGCGCGGGCGGTCTCCATCGGCTTCGCGATGGCGAGGTTCTTCGGCACGAGCTCGCCGAACACCATCGACACGGCGGTGGCGAGCGCCAGCGCGAAGGCCAGCGCCAGCGGGTCGGCCACCGACGACGGCACGCCGACCGCGGTCAGACCGGGTTCGACCAGTTCCGCGATGGCGGGTTCGGCGATGTAGCCGGTGATCAGGGTGGTGATGGTGATGGCCAACTGGGCGCCGGAGAGCTGGAAGGACAGCGACTTGTGCGCCTTCTGGAGCTTCAACGCCTTGGCGTCGCCCACGACGGCCGCGTGGTTGTCCACGGTGCTGCGTTCGAGGGCGGTCAACGAGAACTCGGCGGCGACCGCCGTGGCGGTCCCGAGGGTGAGAGCGACGACGGCCAGCAGGCCGAGGACGCTCAGGAGTGTTCCGATCACCTGTCGCCTCCGGCGGGCGACTGGATCGGGCTGGTGGGGCAGCCGGGTGTTCGACCCGGCTCAGTACTGAAGCCGGGTGACTGCGCGTCGCGCACGGAAGGGGTCACTCCTCGCTGGGTCTTGCCGGTGGAGAGCGGTTCGGTCCAGTTTAGAGGGTATGGCCCTCAGCGCAGGCCGGTTCCGGAGGGTGCTCGGGTGCTCGCCCTGAGCACCACCTCGCCCGCGACCTTGACCGTGCGCACCTCGTCGGTGCCCTCGTCCAGCACGAGCCGCGCCGCCCGCTCGCCCAGCTCCTCCAGCGGCAGCCGCACCGTGCTCAACCCCGGCACCAGGTCCCGCAGCGTGGGGATGTCGTCGAAGCCCGCCACCGACACGTCCTCCGGCACCCGCAGCCCGGCCTCGCGCAGCGCCGCCATCGCGCCGAGCGCCATCACGTCGTTGACGGCGAACACGCAGGTGGCGCCGGTCTTCGCGGCCAGCAGCTCGGTCGCGGCGGCGTGTCCGCCGTCCCTGGTGAACGCGCCGGTGACCACCGACGACGCGGGCAGGTCGATGCCGGCGTCGGCCAGCCCGGCCCTGAACCCGGCGAGCCGGTCGCGCGCCACGACCAGGTTCGGCGGCCCGGCCAGCACGGCGAACCGCTCGTGCCCGAGCGCGGTCAGCTCCCTCGCCAGCGCGCGGGCGCCCGCCCGGTTCGACGGCACGACGGTGTCCGCGGGGATGCGGGCCTGCGACACGCACGCCACCCGTCCGCCCTGCGCGGTGAACGCCTCCACCTCGGCGGCGAGCCTGGCCGTGGCGGCCCGGTCCGTGGTGCGGCTGCCCGCGATCACCACGGCGCGGGCCCGGTGCGCGCGCAGCGTGTAGAGCAGCTCGACCTCGCGCTCGGGGTCGCGGCCGGTCGTGCCGAGCACGACGACCAGCCCCGCCTCCTCGGCGACCCTGGTCACGCCCGCGGCGATGCTGGAGAAGTACGGGTCGGAGATGTCGTGCACGACGAGGCCCACGAGCACGCTGCTGTTGCGCGCGAGCGCCTGCGCGGCGGCGTTCGGCAGGTAGCCCAGTTCGCGGGCGGAACCGACCACCCGGTCCCGCAACTCGTCGCTGACCTGCCGCGTGCTGCCGTTGAGCACCCGCGACGCGGTCGCCAGCGACACCCCGGCGTGGTTCGCGACCTCCGCCAGCGTCACCTGCCTGGGAGTCAAACCGGTGCCTCCTCGTTAGCCTGCCGGGAGCCTAGTCGTCGAGGCTCCTGACACGGCACGGTGACACCTGGAGCGAACGGGTCGGTCGTCGACGGCGGCGACGACCGACCCTGTCCACTAGTTCAGGAGCGCGTTCCCCACCGGGAAATACCTCACGCTCCCGTCCACGGCCGGTACGCCTGCGAACGGCGGGGCCTCGGGGCGGGGCAGGTGATCTGCTGGACCGAGTCGAACAGCGTCCGGCCGATCGCCGTGCGCGCCCGCAGCGCCGGGTGCGTGGCGCCGTAGTCGTCGTGGTTGGCCGCGTTGTCGCCGCGGAACTGGCCGGACGCGAACAGCGCGTAGGTGATCACCGGCTTGCCCTCGGCGTCGAACACGATCCCCGCCTCGTTGCGGCCGTCCTCGAACCAGCCCGCCTTCGTCGCGACCTGGAGCCGCTCGGCCGACGACAGCTCCAGCCGGATGCCGTCGGTGAACGACGTCAGCGACCGCAGCACCGTCAGCAGGTGGGTCGTCGACGCGGGCGACAGCAGCTCCTCGTTGACGAGCTTCCGCAGCAGCGTGAACGTCTCGCGCGGCGTCGTGGTGCCCAGGAAGTACCGGTTCGGGTTGGCGACCGGCACGACCTGCGTGTGCGTGAAGCCCTTGCCCCGCAGGATCTGGTTGATCTCCAGCGCGGGCACGACCAGTCCGCACAGCCGCACGGCGGTGTTGTCCGAGACGGTCAGCAGCGCCGCCAGCGCGTGGCCGATGGTGACCGAGCTGGGGTAGGCGCCGTCCAGGCCGAAGATGCCGTCGGTGTCCTGGATGACGATGTCCGCCGTCACCTCGATGCGCTGGTCGAGCGTCAGCAGCCCGCGGTCCACCTTGTCCAGCACCGCGACCGCCACCGCGATCTTGTTGACGCTGTAGGCCTCCACGACGGTGTCCTGCCGCTCCTCCACGGCCGACCGCACGGACCCGTCCGGGTTCGTCACGCCGATGTAGGACGCCCACGTGCCGCGCGCCTTGCGGGTCTCCAGGCGGTACTTGCGGGCGATCTTGCGCCTCGCCACCTCGGCCGTGCGCGGGATGACGGCCTCCAGCTCCGGCTCGGTGTCGGTCTCGTCGACCTGCGCGGACGCCGACGCCTTCCCCAGGACCGCGGACGCCGCCGCGGCGGACCCCAGACCGAGCGCGAACCTGCGTGTGATGTTCATGGAAAAAACCCCCTGTTCGGACCAGTGGAGTGATCCAACCAGGTGTCGCTGTCGCCCCGCTGACGACTTTGGGTAGCGTTCCCGCCATGGGTGACCCGGTATTCGTGATCACCGGCGCGTCCCGCGGCATCGGCGCGGCGACCGCGGAGCTGGCGGCGGCGGCCGGGTACCGCCTGGTGCTGACCTCGCGGCACGCCGAGGAGCTCGTCAACGCGGGGATGCGGCTCGGCGGCCCCGACCGCGTCTGGGCGGCGTCGTGCGACGTGACCTCGTGGCACGAGCTGACCTTCCTGATGGGGCGCGTCGAGGAGGAGTGGGGCTCGATCGACGTCGTCTTCGCCAACGCGGGCACCAGCGTCGTCACGTCGTTCACCTCCGACGAGGGCGCGCCGCCCGCCGAGTGGGCGGACATGGTGCTCACCAACGTCTGCGGTCCCGCCTACACCGCCAAGGCCGCGATGCCCGCGCTGGTGCGCGGCCGGGGCCACCTCGTGCTGACCGGTTCGGCGGCGGGCCGGGGCGTCCGGCCGGGGAACCTGTACTCGGCCACGAAGTGGGCCGTCACCGGGCTGGCGCAGAACATCCGCGCCGAGTGCGCCGACACGGGCGTCCGCGTGACCGTGGTCCAGCCCGGCCTGACCGACACCGGCGGCATCCCGGCGTCGCGCGCCGCGGAACCGAAGCTGGACCCCGCCGACGTGGGCAGGGCGGTCCTGTACGCCGTGTCCCAGCCGCGGTCGGTGGACGTGAACGAGATCGTGGTCCGGCCCACCGGCCAGGGCCCGTACCGCTAGCCGGTCACGGGCGGAGCCGCCGCACCGCGTCGGCGTGCGACGGGTAGGCTGCGGCCAGGGCGTCCGCGTCGCCGAACTCCACCACGTCGTCGGTGTACGGCGGCACGACGACGGTCGTCACCAGGCTCCAGTCGCCGTCCGGCTCGCTCGCCTGCCACACCCCGGCGGGCACCACGACCTGAGGCCGCTGCCCCTCGGCCAGCGCCGGGCCCAGCACCGGTGCGGTCACCGAGCCGTCCGGGTGCAGCAGCAGCATCCGCAGCGGGGCGCCCGCGTGGTGGGCGTACACCTCGACGCTCGTCAACCGGTGCACGGCGGAGTGCTCGCCCGCGCGCAGCAGGTAGTAGATGGTCGACAGCTCCGCGCTGCGGTGACCCTGCGCGAAGTGGCCGCCCTCCACGGGCAGCGGGTCGAGGCCGAGCGCGGCGATGACGTCGTCGGCGGTCACGCGGGCTCCGGTGCGGGCAGGGAACCGTGGACGACGACCATGCCCTTGCCCAGCCGCTTCGCCGTGTACATGGCGGCGTCGGCCGAACCGAGCATGTCGTCCGCGGTGACGGTGGCGTCCTGGGTCGTGCGGTGGGCGATGCCCACGCTCGCGCGCACCTCGTGCTCGCGGCCCTGGGTCTGGTGCGGCGACCTGAGGGCGTCCAGGACGCGGTTGCCGATCTCCGACGGGTCCACCTCACCGCTCTCCACCAGCACGCCGAACTCGTCGCCGCCGAGCCGGGCGACGGTGTCCTCGTCGCGCACGCAGTGCTGGAGCCTGGTCGCCACGATCCGCAGCACGGCGTCGCCCTCGGCGTGGCCGAAGTTGTCGTTGACGTGCTTGAAGCCGTCGACGTCGATGAAGGCGAGCACGACGGGTTCGCCCCGGCGGAGCGCGGCGGTGAGGCGCTCGCGGAACAGCTCGCGGTTCGCGACGCCCGTCAGCGGGTCGTGGAAGGCCTGGTGCCGCAGCTGCTCCCGGCTCTCGTGCAGCTGGTCGAGCAGGCGGGCGTTGTCCATCAGGGTCACCAGCTGCCGCACGACGACCAGCAGCACGACGCCGAGGCCCGCGTAGATCTCCAGCGGGTTGAAGCGGACGCCGGTCGCGGTGCCGACGACGATGAACAGACCGGTGATCAGCATCGGCAGGTACGGCACGAGCAGGTGCAGCAGCTCGCCCGTCCCGAGCCCGCCCGTCCGCGCGTGCTTGCCCCTGGTGGGCGCGAGGGAGCTGAGCAGCAGCAGGACGGGGCACACCATGAACCCGACGTCGGCCAGCGGCGGGATGGCCTCGGCCCCGTGGCTGACCAGCCAGGCGAAGATCCAGCCGGACGCCGACTGCGCCAGGGCCGCGAGCGCGAGGAACAGCATCGGCGTCTGGCGGACCGGGCGGTGGGTCCACGACGTGACCAGCAGCGTCACCAGCAGCACCAGGTACGCCACCGGGTGCGCGACCACCGTGGCGAAACCGGGCCCGGACGTCGCCCACGCGCGGGCGATCGACTCCAGCGCCGACACCCACGTCAGCACGAACAGCGAGCCCACGACGATCAGGCCGTCCAGCACCACCACGAGCTTGCTGCGGTGGTTCGGCAGCGAGTCCGCCGCGCCGTGCGCCAGCGTCAGCACCGCGCCCAGCGCCAGCACCGGCGTGAGGATGAACCCCAGCGGCGCCAGCGTGGAGGACGGCAGCGAGACCCCGAGGAACAGCTGGCCCCAGATCCACGCGCACAGCCCGACGGCCAGGCTCCCGGTCGACGCGACCATCCACAGCCGCCAGCGGCGCTCGGTGCCCTGCTCGCGCGCCGCGGCCCGCCAGTAGACGACCAGCGCGGCGACGGTGGCGGCCAGCTGCGACGTCTTGTCCAGCGCGACGGACACCCGGTGGCCGAGGACACCGGACACCACGACGGCCACCAGGATCGCGAGCAGGGTGCAGAAGAGGGCCGTCCGGGCGCCGAACCGCTTCGGCATCTTCGGCCTCCCGCCTGCCGCGTTCGGGAAGGGTGGAGTGGATCAACGGACCGCGCCACTGTAGTCAGGTGGTGACTCACTGTCGACCGTCGGCCCTCCCGATGTCGCCGATCCGTGACTGTCGCGTGTCGTGGGGAGCCCGCCGGGGGTCACCCACTAAAGTTCGAACTGATGTTCGTCTCGGTGGAGGGACCCCAGTGCGCGTGTTCGGCGTCGACCCAGGCCTGACCCGGTGCGGGTTCGGCGTCGTCGACGGTGGTCCCGGCCGCGCGGTGCGGATCGTCGCCGTCGACGTGGTCCGCACGTCGGTGGACGCCGAGCTGGCGATCCGGCTGCTGCACCTCGCCGACGAGGTGGAGGTCTGGCTGGACCGCCACCGGCCCGAGGTGGTCGCGATCGAGCGGGTCTTCAGCCAGCACAACGTGCGCACCGCGATGGCCACGGCGCAGGCGGGCGGAGTGGTCGCGCTGGCGGCGGCGCGGCGCGGGCTGCCGGTCGCGTTCCACACGCCCAGCGAGGTGAAGGCCGCCGTGACGGGGTCGGGGCGCGCGGACAAGGCGCAGGTGACGACGATGGTCACCAAGCTGCTCGGCCTGGCCGAGGCGCCGAAGCCAGCGGACGCGGCGGACGCGCTCGCGCTGGCGATCTGCCACGTCTGGCGGGCGCCGATGCAGTCGCGGATGGCCCAGGCGCAGGCCAAGGCGGCCGAGATGGCCCGCACCCACAAGCTCAAGCTGGCCCAGGCCGCGAAAAACGGAGGTAGGACCAAGTGATTTCGTCGCTGCGTGGGCAGGTGCTGTCCATCGGGCTCGATCACGTGGTCGTCGAGGTCGGGGGAGTCGGGTTCGCCGTGCAGGCCACGCCCACGACGCTCGCCGGGCTGCGGCGCGGCGAGGAGGCGACGCTGTCGACCTCGCTGGTCGTGCGCGAGGACTCGCTGACCCTGTTCGGCTTCACCGACTCCGACTCGCGAGAGCTGTTCGGCCTGTTGCAGACCGTGTCCGGCATCGGGCCCCGGCTCGCGCTGGCCACGCTCGCGGTGCTGGAGCCGGACAAGCTGCGGGCCGCGCTGGCCGACGGCAACATCACCGTGCTCACCCAGGTCCCCGGCATCGGCCGCAAGGGCGCCGAGCGGCTGATCATCGAACTGCGCGACAAGGCGGGCCCGCTGCCCGCCGCCGACGGCGTGGCCGACGGCGCCCCTCGCGTGCGCGAGCAGGTGGTGGAAGCGCTGCTGGGCCTCGGTTTCCCGGTCAAGCAGGCCGAGGCGGCCGTCGACGCGGTCGTCGCCGAGGACTCCGCGCAGACCACCCCGACCGTGCTCCGCCGCTCGCTGGCCGCGCTGGGGCGCAAGAGGTGAACCGCGCCGACGTGCTCCTCCCGGCGGAGGCGCCATGAGCGCCGAATTCGACCCCGACGGTTCCGACGACACCCTCTCGCCGCTGGTCGTCCCGACCGAGCGGGACGTCGAGGGGACGCTGCGGCCCAAGGACCTGACCGAGTTCGTCGGCCAGCTCAAGGTCCGCGAGCAGCTCGAACTGGTGCTGCACGGCGCGATGCGCCGCGGCTCCCCGCCGGACCACGTGCTGCTGTCCGGCCCGCCCGGCCTCGGCAAGACCAGCCTCGCGATGATCATCGCGGCCGAGCTGGGCGCGTCGCTGCGGATCACCTCGGGGCCCGCGCTGGAACGGGCGGGCGACCTGGCCGCGATGCTGTCGAACCTGGTCGAGGGCGACGTGCTGTTCATCGACGAGATCCACCGCATCGCCCGCCCCGCCGAGGAGATGCTGTACCTGGCGATGGAGGACTTCCGGGTCGACGTCGTCGTCGGCAAGGGGCCGGGCGCGACCAGCATCCCGCTGGACATCGCGCCGTTCACGCTGGTCGGCGCCACCACCCGGTCGGGCTCGCTGACCGGCCCGCTGCGCGACCGGTTCGGCTTCACCGGGCACATGGAGTTCTACACCGCCGCCGAGCTGGACCACATCGTCCGGCGCTCGGCGAAGATCCTCGGCGTCGACCTGCGGGAGGACGGCGCGCTGGAGATCGCGGGCCGGTCCCGCGGCACGCCCCGGATCGCGAACCGGCTGCTGCGCCGGGTCCGCGACTTCGCCGAGGTGCGGGCCGACGGCGTGGTGGACCTCCAGGTCGCCCGCGACGCGCTGGCCGTCTACGACGTGGACGAGCTGGGGCTCGACCGGCTGGACCGGGCCGTGCTCGGCGCCCTGGTCCGCTCGTTCGGCGGCGGGCCGGTCGGCGTCGCGACGCTCGCGGTCGCGGTCGGCGAGGAGGTGACCACGGTGGAGGAGGTGTGCGAGCCCTACCTGGTCAGAGCCGGCATGCTGGCACGTACGCCCAGAGGACGCGTGGCCACCGACGCCGCCTGGTTGCACCTGGGATTGCAGCCACCCACGGCCTGACGGGTGAACGGGTTCGATGACCTGGCACAATCGCCGGTGGCACCCAGAAAAATCGGACGTTCCGGACACCATGCGGCCGTCCGGCCGAACGGAGAATGATGAACCTTTCGTCCCTGATGTTCCCGTTGCTGCTGGTGCTGCTCGCCGTGCCGCTGTTCCTCAGCGCTCGCAAGCAGAAGCGCGCGGCAGCCGAGCAGCAGCAGCTCCTGGCCTCGCTGGAGCCGGGTGACCGCGTGATGACGACCTCGGGTCTCTACGCGACGGTCGCCGACGCCAGCGATGACGCCACGATCGACCTGGAGATCGCCGACGGCGTGGTCACGACCTGGCTCCGCCAGGCCGTGCGCGAGAAGATCATCCCGGCGGACGACGTCGACGAGGTCGAGGACGACGAAGAGGACGCCGTCGTCGACGAGGTCGCCCCGGCCACCGCCGCGGAGATCGCCCCGCCGCTGGAGCACAACACCAAGAAGTGAGCGCGTCGGAGCGCGTCGGTCCGCGGTTGGCAACGGTCAACACTGCCAACTGCGGGCAGTGACGTCCAGCTCACACGACGCGGGGTACGCTGCGCCCTCGCCCGGACTGAACACCTTCGGGTGAGGGCGTGCTGTCCTCGTCCCACCAGGACGAGGGTGGCCGACCTGACATCATCTTCCAGTTCGAGGAGACGGACGGACCGTGGCACCTCCGGCCGGGCAGATCCGCCCAGCGAAGTACCTGGGCGCATTTGTCCTCATCGTGGTCGCGCTGTACTCCCTGGTGTTCTTCACCGGGAACGGCAAGGCGACCCCCAAGCTCGGCATCGACCTCCAGGGCGGCACGAGGGTCACGCTGACCGCTCGAGCCCCCGACGGGAAGACTCCGACGGACGAGGCGCTCAACCAGGCCCGAACCCTCATCGAGACCCGTGTCAACGGTCTCGGTGTGTCCGGCTCCGAGGTCGTCCGCGACGGCACGAACCTGGTCATCACCGTGCCGGGAGCCGACGGCGAGGGCGCCAAGAGCCTCGGCAAGACGGCGCGCCTGGCGTTCCGCAAGGTCGTGGGCTCCCCGGCGCCGAACGCCCCGCTGGCCCCGCAGACGACCGGCTCGGCACCCCCGGCGTCGACGTCCGGCAGCCCCGCTCCCACCTCGGGGTCCGCCCCGGCCGGTGAGACCGCGGGCTCCACGCCGCCGTCCAGCGGCGCTCCGCAGGGCCGCCCGGCCCCGCTGCTGGAGGGTCAGCCCGCCAGCACGGACCCGTCCGCGCCCCCGGCGAGCGACCCGGCGCAGCCGCCCGCGAGCGACGCCGCGCAGCCGCCCGAGGGCCAGCCCGACTGCCAGGCCGTGTTCAACGGCAAGTACTCCGACGACACCACCAAGGCCATCGCCGAGGCCAAGGCGTGCAGGCAGGACCCGGCGCTCACCACGCTGGACGCGCAGACCGTGCAGCAGGCCCTCCAGGCGTTCACCTGCCCGGTCGACGTCGACCCGCTGATCGGCAACGACGACTTCGACAAGCCCCTGATCACCTGCGACCAGGACAAGGCCAACAAGTACGTCCTCGCACCGGTCAACCCGACCGCGGACGACAAGACGGTCAAGGAAGACGACTTCTCGCTCTACACCCGCCTGACCGGTGAGGACATCAACAACGCGACCTCGGGCAGCGACCCGCAGGGCGCGGGCTTCGTGGTCAGCCTGGACTTCAAGGGCGACGGCGGGTCGAAGTGGGGCAAGTTCACCACCGCGAACACGCAGCAGCAGGTCGCCGTGGTGCTCGACAGCCAGGTCGTGTCGGCGCCGAACATCAACGAGCCGATCCTCGGCGGCCAGGCCCAGATCAGCGGCAGCTTCACGGTGGAGAGCGCGAACCAGCTCGCCATTGCACTCGCCAGCGGCAAGCTGCCGGTAAAGCTGAACGTCATCGAGGAAAGGTCCGTTGGCCCGGAGCTCGGCAAGGATTCAATCGAAAAGGGCATGATCGCGAGTGCGGTCGCGACCGTCGCCGTCATCCTCTTCATGCTGGTCACCTATGGGCGCTTCGGCGTCTATGCGACCGCCGCTTTGCTGGTGAACGCACTTCTCATCCTCGGCGTCCTGACGATCATGAGCACCTCGTTTGGGGCCGCGCTGACCCTCCCGGGCA
>NZ_DBNGPQ010000133.1:0-7390 GCF_057122925.1 Umezawaea sp.
CCGCGGGGCGCTGACCCGAGTTGAACAGGTCCGACTGGAAGAAGCACTGCCCGTCGGTGATGGAGATGACGTTCGTCGGGATGTAGGCGGAGATGTCGTTCGCCTTGGTCTCGATGACCGGCAGACCCGTCATCGAGCCCGCGCCCAGCTCGTCGTTCAGCTTCGCGCAGCGCTCCAGCAGACGGGAGTGCAAGTAGAAGACGTCGCCGGGGAACGCCTCGCGGCCCGGCGGGCGGCGCAGCAGCAGCGACAGCGCGCGGTAGGCGTCGGCCTGCTTGGTCAGGTCGTCGAACACGATCAGGACGTGCTTGCCCTGGTACATCCAGTGCTGGCCGATGGCCGAGCCGACGTACGGGGCCAGCCACTTGAAGCCCGCGGAGTCGGAAGCCGGAGCCGCGACGATCGTCGTGTACTCCAGGGCGCCCGCCTCCTCCAGCGCGGCCTTGACGCCCGCGATGGTGGAGCCCTTCTGACCGATGGCGACGTAGACGCAGCGGACCTGCTGCTTCGGGTCGCCGGATTCCCAGGCCTTCTTCTGGTTGATGATCGTGTCGACGCAGACCGCGGTCTTGCCGGTCTTGCGGTCGCCGATGATCAGCTGGCGCTGGCCGCGGCCGATGGGGGTCATGGCGTCGATCGCCTTGATGCCCGTCTGCATCGGCTCGGCGACCGGCTGGCGCTGGAGCACCGACGCGGCCTGGAGCTCCAGGGCGCGGTTGTCGTCGGCGACGATGTCGCCGAGACCGTCGATGGGGGCGCCCAGCGGGTTCACCACGCGGCCGAGGAAGCCGTCGCCGACGGGCACGGAGAGCACCGTGCCGGTCCGCTTGACCTCCTGGCCTTCTTCGATCTTGTCGAAGTCACCGAGGATGACCGCACCGATGGTGCGGACCTCGAGGCTCAGCGCTACTCCGAGAACCCCGCCGGGGAATTCCAGGATCTCGTTCGTCATCGTGCCGGGCAGGCCTTCGACGATGGCGATGCCGTCGTAGGTCTCGGCAACGACACCGACCTCTTCCCGGTTGACCTCCGGGGAGTAGCTCGAGACGTACTTCTCGATCGCACTGCGGATCTCGTCCGACGAGATCGTCAGCTCCGCCATGTCGTTCCTGCTCTCACTTCGTTCAAGGGAAAGGGGCTTGGTGAAGCCGCGGTTCCGGTTTTTGGTCAGCCGGCGAGGTCGCGGCGGAGTGCCGCCAACCGACCAGCCACGCTTCCGTCGATGACCTCGTCGCCGATCTTGATCAGCAGGCCACCGGCGAGCGAGGCGTCAACCTCGACGTGCAGTGCGATCGGTCGTGAGTAGATCCTGGTCAGGGTCGCCGAGAGGCGCTCCTGCTGCTCCGCGCTCAACTCGACCGCGGAGCGGACGTGGGCCACCGAGCGTTCACGGCGCTTGGCCGCGAGGTCGGCGAGCCGCATGAGCCCGTCGACGACGTGCGCACCGCGGGGCTCGCGCACGAGCTGGTCGACCAACGTCTTCGTGACCGGTTCGACCTTGCCCGCGAGCAGGCTGTCGACGAGCTCGACCTTGCGGGCGGGCTCGACCGAGTGGTCGGACAGCACCAGTTCGAAGTTCTGCGACCCCGCGACGATGCGGCCGAGCCGGAACAGCTCGTCCTCCACCGCGTCGAGGCGGTTGTCCCGCTCGGCACGGACCAGCAGCGCGGTCTGGGCGAGCGACTCGACGCCGTCGACCAGTTCGCGGGGGCTGGACCACTTCGAGGTGACCACCGCGACGAGGACCTGGAGGGTCCCCGCGGAGACCTGGCCCGACAGCAAGCCCTTCACGAGCTGCTCGCGGCCCGCGCGGTCGGACGAGGAGTCGCCGAGCGCGCGCCGCAGCTGCGGCTGCGCGGTGAGCAGGCTCACCACGGAGAAGAGTTCCTCCCCGAGGGTCGACAGCTCGTCGGCGTCGGTCGTGGCGTCGACGAGTTCGAGCAACCGCAGTTCAGCGGCCGCCAGAGCCTCTCGACTCGCTGCGTGGAACGTCATCGGCGTCCTCTTACTTGGTCGCCGGCGCCGCTACGGCGTCCAGCTCGTTGAGGAAGCGGTCGACAGTGCCGCGGCGACGGGCCTCGTCCTCCAGCGCCTCGCCCACCACCTTGCCCGCCAGCTGCACGGCAACCTTGCCGAGGTCGGCGCGGAGTTCCGCGACGATCTGGGCGCGCTGCGCGTCCAACTGGTGCTGGCCCTGCGCGACGATCCGCGCGGACTCGGCCTGGGCCTGCTCGCGCAGCTCCTCGACGATCTGCGTGCCCTCGGCGCGCGCGTCGTCCCGGATGCGGGCAGCCTCGGCGCGAGCCTCGGCCAACTGCTCCTTGTACTCGTCGAGCATCTTCTGCGCCTGCGCCTGGGCCTGCTCGGCGCGTTCGATGCCGCCCTCGATCTTCGCGGCGCGCTCGGAGTAGAGCGCTTCGAAGCGGGGGGCCACGAACTTCTGCATGACCCAGAGCAGGAGCAGGAAGGCGATCAGGCCGAGGATGAGTTCCGAGGTGTGCGGCAGCACGGGGCTCGGTTCCTCTGCGGCCAGGATCAAGGTGTTCACCACGACGTCTCCCTACGCGATGAGGCCGGTGATTAGGCCGAAGCGATGAAGAAGAGCACGAGGCCGATCAGGGCGAGCACCTCGACGAGCACGAAGGTCGTCCACGCGATGTTCATCAGCGGGCCACGGGCCTCCGGCTGACGAGCGGTGCCGTTGATGACCGCGGCCCAGATGAGACCCACGCCGATGCCGGGGCCGATCGCGCCGAGGCCGTAGCCGATGAGGGCGAGGCCCGGGTTGATGTTGACTGCCTCGGCGGCCTGTGCAAGAACCATGCTCACTTGCGTATCCCTTTCGAACTCGCTCCGCGGATGGCGCGGAGCGGGGGCTTGGTGTTGTCGCTCAGTGGTCTGAGGCCAGCGCCATACCGATGTAGCTGGCGGACAGCAGGGCGAAGATGTAGGCCTGGATGACCTGGATCAACGCCTCGAGGAACGTCATCGCGATGGCGAAGGCGAAAGACAGCAGCGAAACAGGCTTCAACGCGCCGCCGGCTTCGAGGAGCAGGTACTCACCGGCCAGGGTGAACACCAACAGGATGAGGTGACCCGCGAACATCGCGGCGAACACTCGGATCGCCAGCGTGATCGGGTTCATGATGAACTTCGAGAAGAACTCGATCGGCGCCAGCAGGAGGTAAACCGGCTTCGGCACGCCCGGCGGGAACAGCTGGTTGCGCAGGTAGCCCACGAAACCGTGCCGCTTGAACCCGACGAAGTGGTAAACGGGGTACACCACGAGCACGGAGATCGCGAGCGGGAAGCCGATGTGCGACATCGTCGGGAACTGGATCAGCGGAATGATCCCGAAGAGGTTGTTCACCAGGATGAAGGTGAACAGCGTGACGATCAGGGGCACGAAGGGCTTGAAGTCCTTGCCACCGATCTGCTCACGCGCGATCGAGTTGCGGCCCATGTCGTAAACCGACTCGGCGATGAACTGGAACTTGCTCGGCACCAGCTTGAAGCTGCGCGTGGCGAGCAGGAAGAACACCGCGATGATGATGACCGACAGAACGACCAGCACCATCGGCTTGGTCACTTCACCGAAGATCGGTGGCAGGAAGAAATCCTTCGCACCGGGGGGAACGAACTCTCCACCCTCGGCCAGCACCAGCTCGCCCACTGGGCTCCTTCCGGTTCTCCCGGCCGGCGTTCACTCCGCCGGGGGAATCGTCACGATCAGGACTTAACGTACCTTACGGACCGCAGACACCTGCCAGCGGCACCCCCCTCGGCCAAGCCGGAGGAGGGGGCGTTCAGGTCTGCGGGCGAACCATATCAGCCGGTAGGGACTTCCCGGACGGGCGTACGGCTTAAGCGGCGTCACCGGGCGCCGCGGGGATGACGTTGGGCGTCCTGGTCCGCTTGGACGCACGCGCCTCGGTCCCCGCGGTGACCAGAATCGTCGCCACCATCGTGATTGCCACCGAGTTGGTGTGCAGGAACTCCACATCGCGCAGCAGAATCATTACTCCGAGCAACACCAGCATCTTGAGCATGAATCCGCCGAGTGCCGCGGCCATCACGAAGTGCACTTCCAGAGCGGCGGTCCGGTGCATCAACCACAACGTCGCCAAAGAAGACGCGATGATCACCACGCCGCCGACCAGGGCACCGACCGCTCCGGGAACCCCGTTGAGCACCCCGAACACCACGACGGCCAGGACCACCGTGACCACGGTCGGGATGAGCGCACCGCGGAACATCGCGCCCGCCAGGTTGCGCACCACTCCGGCATGAGTCAGGCCTTCGCTGGTCTCGCTCATGCCACCGAGTGTAAGAGGTTGGATTTCCACCCTTTCGCGCAGGTGGTGATTCGGGTGTGGCAGGTGAACCGCGCATGAAGGTTCGGCGAGCAATTGCCGCCGCGTTCACGTCATGCGGTCGAGGTGCAGCAGCAGGGGGCACGGGTCGACGGTGGTGAACCCACCGGTGACGGCGGGCGACTCCTCGTAGCCGCCGCCCTCGACGAGCCGCCCCGCCACGAGCGAGACCGGCCCGGCGATGTCGACCATCCAGTAGTGCGGCACGCCCGCGTCGGCGTACTCGGTCCACTTCGCCACGGTGTCGGTGCGCCGCGAGTCCGGCACCACGATCTCCACCGCCACGACGACCTCCGACGCGCGGAACAGCCCGGCCTCCGCGCGGACCCGCGCCTTCGCCGAGCGCAGCGCGACGACCAGGTCGGGGCGGCGGGAGAACCCCGGCTGGTCGGCCGGGGCGAGTTCGAGGTCCACGTCGACGCCCTGGAGCACCACCAGCGGATCGGGGAGCTGCGGCCGGAGCTGGTAGTACAGCTCGGCGGAGGCGAGGTTGTGGTCGGGCGTCGGGCCGGGCGAGAGCAGCAGCCGCCCCTCGACCAGTTCGGCGTACCCCGTCCCGCACTCGCCGAGTTCCGCGTACTCGGCGATGGTGAGCAGGTGGTTGGCCGCGCCGTTCACTGGCCGCGCCGGACCTCGCGCAGTCGGGGGATCGCGCTGACGAACAGCGCCACCAGCAGGCCGAGGCCGAAGCACCAGGCCACCACGCGTACGTCGAACAGGGTGAGGGCCACGGCGCCGAACGCCAGCACACCGGCCCACAGGTAGATGAGCAGCACGGCGCGGCGCTGCGAGTGGCCGATCTCCAGCAGCCGGTGGTGCAGGTGCATCTTGTCGGCGGAGAACGGGCTCTCGCCGCGGCGGGTGCGGCGGACGACGGCCATCATCAGGTCGAGCAGCGGCACGAACAGCACGGCGGCGACGACCAGCAGCGGCGACAGCAGCGCGAGCAGGTCGGGGGCGCCGAGGCTGGCGTAGTTCAGCTTGCCGGACGCCGACGTCGTGGCGGCGGCGAGCATGAGGCCGATCAGCATCGAGCCCGAGTCGCCCATGAAGATGCGCGCCGGGTTGAAGTTGTGCGGCAGGAAACCGAGGCAGGCGCCCGCGAGCGTGGCCGCGATCAGGGCCGGCGGGTACGCGCCGACGTCGCCCTGGTTCTTCGCGAGCAGGCCGATGGAGAACGCGCACGTGGCCACGGCGGCGATGAGGCCGATGCCCGCGGCGAGGCCGTCGAGGCCGTCGACGAAGTTCATCGCGTTCACCATCGTCACGGCGAGCAGCACGCTCAGCAGCGCGCCCTGGTTCTGGTCCAGCGACAGCAGCGAGCCCGTGCCCGCGCCGTTGTCGCCCCACGGCACCCAGAACACCAGCCACTGCAAGCCGAACAGCACCAGCAGACCGGCCGCCGTGACCTGGCCCGCGAGCTTGGTGAGCGAGTCGAGTTCGAACCGGTCGTCGAGCACCCCGACGAGCACGATCACGCCGCCGCCGACGATGACGGCGTACGGGTCGTTGGAGAAGTCGAACGCCGAGCGCAGGACCGGCAGCTGGTGGGCGAGGAACATGCCGCCGAGGACGCCGCCGTAGATGGCGAGGCCGCCCATCCGGGGCATCGGCTTGACGTGCACGTCGCGCTGCCGGGGGTAGGCCACGGCGCCGATCTTGAAGGCGAACACGCGGACCAGACCGACGAGCAGGAAGGTGACCACCGCGGCTGTCAGGCAGACGAGGAGGTATTCCCGGACGGGGAGGACGGTTGACGCGGAGACAGGCAGCTGGCCCACGGCTGGAGGCTAACCCCTCGGTGAGGCCGGGTGAGCGGCGATGAGTGCTGGTGCCACCGTACTCGCAAGATCAAGATCCACTAGTGGGCGACCTCGACTTCCAGGCCCAGCACCTCGGACACCGCGCTCACCGGCACGGCACCCTCCCGCAGCACGACCGCCTCGGGGCCCGTCAGGTCGACGATCGTCGAGGCCACGTTCTCCCCCGACTCGCCGCCGTCCAGGTACACCGGCACCGACTCACCGAGCTGGTCGCGCGCGTCGACCGCCGTCGCCGCGGGCGCGAAACCCGTCTTGTTGGCGCTCGACACGGCCATCGGCCCGACCTCGCGCAGCAGCTCCAGCGCGACCGGGTGCAGCGGCATGCGCAGCATCACGGTGCCCCTGGTCCGGCCGAGGTCCCACGACAGCGACGGCGCGTGCGGCAGCACGAGCGACAACCCGCCCGGCCAGAACGCCTCGATCAGCGCGCGCGCCTGGCGCGGCACGCTCAGCACCAGCCCGTCGATCGTCGTCCACGACCCGACGAGCACCGGCACGGGCATGTCCGGCCCGCGCCCCTTCGCCTCCAGCAGGGAGCGCACGGCGGCCGCGTCGAACGCGTCGCAGCCCAAGCCGTACACGGTGTCCGTCGGGAAGACGACCAGTCGTCCCGACCGCACCGCGCCCGCGGCCGCCGCGAGGCCCGCCGCGCGGTTGTTCAACTCGCTGGTGTCGTAGACCGTGCTCACCCGGACCAGCGTAGTGATCCCCCGGTCCCGCGTCTCGACGTGGGCGACCCGGAGTCGCGGGGCGCGCGGTCCGGCCATCCGGGCTCGGCCGTTCCGACTGCTTTCGCCCGCGTTCGGGAATGCGTTGTTCGGGAGGCGCAAAAATGCGGCCACGCATTACCCGATCGGTTTTTCGGATCCCCCGAACGGGCGTAACCCCGTGAACTCGGTCCCGGTGCGAGTTCCGCTCGGTACCGTCACCGGTCGAGTACGGAGTGTGATGCGGGAAAGGGGTCCGTGTTGGCCGGGGAAGACAGCGCCGCCGCGGCGCAGACCGTGCAGGCCTACGCGTTCGACCAGTACCGGCGGCAGGGCGGTGGCTCGTTGGCGAGCCTGCTGACCATGGGGATGAGCGACGTCATCGCCGCCGCGCGCGCCATCGGCGCGGCCACGGAGGCCCAGGCCCTGTCGGTGGACCCGCACGTGGTCGACGCGATGCTGAAGAAGCTGACCGAGATGCAGGACG
>NZ_DBNGPQ010000134.1:0-23606 GCF_057122925.1 Umezawaea sp.
CGACGTCCTCCCACCTGCTCTCCAGCCGCGCCAGGACCGTGCCGCTCGGCGGTCCGGCCGCCGAGCGGATCTCCGGTCCGCGCGTCTCGCGCGCCGGGTCGTCCACGAGCCGACGCGGCACGAGCCGCGTCGGCGACGTCATCCTCGGTCCCGCCACCTGGTCCCTAGGCAGAGGACAGGAGGTCCCGCAATCCGGGCACCAGCACGCGGTCGGCGGGCAGCCAGTCCAGGCCGTCCAGGTCCGACGGCCCGACCCACCGCACCGCCCGGTGCTCGCGGGCCTCCGGTTCGCCCGAGCCCAGCGTCGCCGCGAACACCCTCAGCAGCAGCTCGGCCCGCAGCGGCACGTCCGGCCCGACCTGCTCCCCCACCACGATCTCCACGCCCAGCTCCTCGGCGCACTCCCGCGCCAGCGCCTCGCCGTCGCTCTCACCGTGGTCGACGCGACCGCCGGGCACCTCCCACCGACCGGCCGCCTCCACCGGGAAGTCCCGCTGCTGCACCAGCAGCAGACCGTCCCGCACGATGGCCGCTCCGACCACCACGTCGGCGTTGACCAGCTGCGACGCCCGCCGGGACACGGCACCCGCCCGTGCTTCGAGGATGTTCAGCGCCAGCCCCCGGCCCACGATCACGTCGGCGAGCCTCCCGAACGGGCCGCCGGGGCTGATCCACTCCACGGCGTCGACGACGAGCGTGCCGCCGCCGGTCTCCACCAGGTCCGTCGTCAGCGCCAGCATCGGCAGCGGGCCGTCGACCAGCTCCGCCGCCACGCCGGTCACGTCCGCGCGGGTGACGACCAGCTTCCCGCGCACCGGACCGACGGACCCGGACAGCTCCGCCCCCACGTGCAGGATGCCGGAACCCCCGGAGATCCGGACGCCGAGACCGCGCACGGACGACGCCAGCAGGCGACCGTCCAGCAGAGCGCCCGCGACGGTTCGGACGGGCGCTTCGACGAGCGTGGTCGCACGGAGATCGGGCACGGCCGAATACTGCCATTCACCTGTGAAATCAACGGTAAGCGGGCCAACGGATCTCGAATCGCGCGCCGCCCTGGGGCGAGTCGAGGACCCGGACGGAGCCCCTGCGCTGCCGGACGAGGTGGGCGACGAGCGCCAGGCCGAGGCCGAACCCGCCGCTGGCCCGGCCGCGGTGCTCCTCGACGCGGTAGAAGCGGTCGAACACGCGGGCCCAGTGCTCGGGCGGGATGCCGTGGCCGTCGTCGTCCACGACGAGGCGGATCTCGCGGACGGCGGGCAGCACCGAGATGCGGATCAGGCTGGTCGCGTAGCGGGAGGCGTTGCGGACGAGGTTGTCGACGACCAGTTCGACCTCGGTGCGGGTCGCGGACACCATGCAGGCGCTCATCGGGGCCGCGACCTGCACGAGCAGGTCGTGCGGGGGCATGCGGTCGACGGCGGAGTGCACCTGGAGGGCGAGGTCGACGGGTTCGGCGCGCGGGAGTTCGCCGCTGTCGGCGCGGGCCAGGATCAGCAGGGCGTCGACCAGCTCCGACAGGCGCTCGGACTCCTCCACCACGGATTCGAGGACCTCCAGGGAGAAGTCCGGGTCCGGGTGGGCGACGGCGACCTCGGCCTGGGCGCGCACCGACGTGACGGGTGAGCGCAGCTCGTGGGCGGCGTCGCCGGTGAACCTGCGCAGCCGCTCGGTGGCCTCGTCCCGCCGCGCGAGCAGGCCGTTCAACGCCTCCGCGAGCGCCTGGAGCTCGTCCTGCGACTCCGGGACGGGCAGGCGCTGGCCGCGGGGCAGCTGGGCGGCGGCCACGCGCATCCGCTCGACCGGGCGCAGCGACGACCGGACGGACAGCCAGGTGGCGATGCCGACCAGCAGCGCGACCAGTGCCGTGGCGACGGCCAGCCACCTGGTGCCGAGGTCGTTGGCGCCGTTGTAGCCGACGAGCGTGTCACCAGCGGCGATGAGCCTCGGCGTGCCGTCGGGAGCGGTGTCGACGCGGCCCAGCCAGCGCATCGCGCTCACGCCGTCCTCGCGCAGCACGGGCCTGCCGGACTTCAGCGTCCGCACCTCCGCGGGCGTCAGGTCGGGCGCGGGAAGGCCGTCCAGCGGCGCGCCCGCCGTGTCGAGCACCCGCACGGACGGGCCGGAGCCGAGCGCGACGGCCTTGGTCAGCTCGGAGTCGACGGCGCTGATCTGCACGCGGGCGATCAGGCTCGGGGCGAGGCTCGTCAGCGCCATCAGGCACAGCCACGCGACGCCGGTGGCCACCACGGTGATCCGGAAGCGCAGCGTGCGCCGGAACCACCACCGACGCGGGTTCACCTACGAGCCGCCCGCTGCGCGGTCGCGCCGAGCGCCGCGTCGAGGTCGGCGGTGGAGGCGAGGTAGCCGTGGCCGCGGACCGTGCGGACGACCTCGCCCGCGCCCATCGCGTCGAGCTTGCGCCGCAGGTAGCCGACGTACACCTCGACGGCGTTGCGGGTGGCGGCCTGCTCGTCGCCCCACACGGTGCGCAGCAGCTCGTCCTTCGTCACGACGGAGCCCGCGCGGCCCGCCAGGACGTCGAGCACGGCGTACTCGCGGGGGCTCAGCGCGACCGGCGCGCCCGCCCAGGTGACCTCGCGCAGCCCGCGGTCCACGACCAGTTCGCCCAGCTTGAGCCTGCGCCGGGAGCCGCCGCCGGAGTTGCGGCGCAGCAGCGCCCGCACCTGGGCGACCAGCACCACGAACGAGAACGGCTTGACCAGGTAGCCGTCGGCGCCGAGGTCGAGCCCGTCGGCCTGGTCGACCTCGCCGTCCTTGGCCGAGACCATCAGCACCGGTGTGCGCACGCCCTCGGCCCGCATCCGCTGGAGCACCCGGTAGCCGGACAGGCCGGGCAGCATGATGTCGAGCAGCACGACGTCGAACGCGCCGGTCAGCGCCACGCGCAGCGCGTTGGGGCCGTCCGCGGCGGTCACGACCTCCATGCCCTCCGCCGACAGGCCACGCTCCAGCGCCCGCCGCACACCGATCTCGTCGTCGACAACCAGCACCCGTGGTCTCACACCCGCAAGCATGCCGCCTGAGGAGCACAATCGGCTGGGGATCTCAGCGGTCTCTCAGGCTCTCAGCGCGATCTCAGCGTGGTCCGGGCACTGTCGGTGGTGTCGAACGGCACACGGCCGGACGGCAGGAGGAGGGGACATGAACAGGAGAAGGGTGACCGTGGCCGTAGCGGCGGCCGGGGTGGTGGCCGGGGTCGCGGGTCTGGGGGCGCTGGCGATGCCCGCCGGTGCGGGGCCCGCGCCTGTGCTGCCCCAGGTCGACGCGCAGTCCCTCGTCGAATCGGTGCTCACGGCGAAGCCCGCCGCGTTCGGCGGCACGGTGGACGTGAACAACAGCCTCGGCATCCCGGCCATCGCCGGTCTGCCGCAGCTGTCCGACGGCGCCAGCCAGGTCCGCATGTGGACCGACGGCCAGGGCCGGTCGCGGGTCTCGCTGCCGACCGGCGACTCCGAGCGGACCATCGTCGACGACGGCACGACGATCTGGGCGTGGAACTCGGAGACGCAGAGCGTCACCAGGACGCCGCGCGGCTCGGCGGACGCCAAGCCCGACCACGACCTGGGCCTCGGCCTCGGTCTGGGCGAGGACGGCAAGCCCGCCGACCCGCTCCAGGTGGCGCGGGACGTGGTGTCGGAGATCGAGAAGACCAGCACCGTGACCGTCGACGGCACGGCCCGCGTGGCCAACCGCTCGGCGTACGAGCTGGTGCTCACGCCGAAGCCCTCCGAGCGGACGGTGCTGCGCGAGGTGCGCGTCGCGGTCGACTCGGAGCTGCGGCTGCCGCTGCGGGTGTCGCTGCTGACCAACGGCACCGACGAGCCCGCCGTGCAGGTCGGCTTCTCGGAGCTGACCGTCGGCGCCCAGGACGCGGGTCTGTTCCAGTTCACCCCGTCGGCCAGCGCGAAGGTCGACGAGAAGGAGGCGGAGGCCCCGTCCGAGCAGGACAAGGCCCAGGCGGAGAAGGCCCTGGGTGAGGCGTCGCCGCAGATCATCGGCGACGGCTGGGACACCGTGGTCGTCGCCAGGACCCCCGCGGAGACCCTGGCGGGGATGCAGCTGCCCGCCGAGGAGGAGTCCGACCGCCGCGGCCCCGGCCGTGAGCAGGCGGGCAACCCGCAGGACCTGCTCAAGCAGCTCGGCAAGCCGGTCAGCGGCGCGTGGGGCAGCGGAACGCTGATCAGCAGCAAGATCGGCAACGTCCTGCTGGCCGACGACGGGCGCGTCGCGCTCGGCGCCGTTCCGGAGCAGGTGCTGACCGAGGCGATCGGCCAGGTGAAGTGACCACTTCGACCAGCGCACGGGTGGAGTCCGCTCCGGCGGGCTCCACCCCGGTCCTCGCCGCTCGCACGCGGGGTCTGCGCAAGACGTACGGCAGCACGGTCGCGGTGGACCGGGTGGACCTGGACCTGCCCGAGGGCGCGGTCATGGGGATGCTCGGGCCCAACGGGTCGGGGAAGACGACCACGATCCGGATGCTGCTCGGGCTGGTGAAGCCGACCGAGGGCACCGTGGAGCTGCTCGGGCGGGCGCTGCCCGACGGGGCGGCCGACGCGCTGCCGCACGTCGGTGCGCTGGTCGAGGGGCCGGGGTTCCACCCGTTCCTGTCGGGCCGGGAGAACCTGCGGCGCGTCGCGGCGTTCGAACCGCTGCTGGCGACGGGGGCGGTCAAGCAGTCGGTGGAGGACGCGCTGGAGCGCGTCGGGCTGGCGCAGGCCGCGCACCGGCGGTACCGGGGGTACTCGCTGGGCATGAAGCAGCGGCTCGGGCTGGCGGCGGCGCTGCTGGTGCCGCGCAGGCTGATCGTGCTGGACGAGCCGACGAACGGCCTCGACCCCGCGGGCACGCGCGAGGTGCGCAAGGTCATCGGCGACCTGCACGCGGCGGGCAGCACGGTGCTGGTGTCGTCGCACCTGCTGAGCGAGATCGAGGCCACGTGCACGCACGTGGCCGTGCTGCACCGGGGAACCGTGGTGGCGCAGGGGGAACTGGCCGAGCTGTTGCAGTCCGACAGCACGGCCCTCCAGGTGACCACGTCCGACGTGGACACCGCGTTGACCGCGCTGCGCGCCGCCCGGATCTCCGCCCGCCCGTCCGAGGAGGGCGTGCGGGTCGAGCTGATCGGCACGACGGCACCCGCGGTCTTCCAGACGCTGGTGCAGGCGGGCGTGGAGATCCACGAGGCGGTCCGCCAGCGCACCGGTCTCGAAGAGCTGTTCGCGCGGCTCACCGAGGCCGGGGAATCCGAGCACCTGTCCTCAGTGGACACCATCGAGGGGGCACGATGACCACGGCTGTCGCCACGCGCGCCCCGTTGACCCGGCAACTGCGCTCGGAGCTGCGGTGGATCCTGCGCCGCCCGCGCACGGTGATCGGGCTGGGGCTGCTGTGCGTGGTCCCGATCCTGGCCGGTGCAGGCCTGTGGTTCGCCGTCGACAACACCGACGGCCCGGCCGGGCCGGGGCTCGCCGCGATCATCGCGGGCAACGGCCTCGTCCTGCCGATCTTCACGCTGTTCCTGTCGCTGCCGCTGCTGCTGCCGCTGGTCGGCGCGATCTGGGCGGCCGACGGCCTCGCGGGTGAGGCGAACAGCGGCACGCTGCGCGGCCTGATGGTCGCGCCGGTCGGCCGGCTCCGGCTGCTGGGCATCAAGGCGTTCGGCATCGCGGTCATGTCGCTGTTCGCGGTGACGCTGATGGCCCTCGTCGGCGCGATCACCGGTGTGGTCCTGTTCGGCATGGACGGGATGCTCACGGTGTCCGGCACGACGCTGTCGGTCGGCGCGGCGCTGGGCCGGATCGTGCTGACGATCCTGCTCGTGACGTTCCAGGTGTGGGCCGTCGCGGCCGTGGCGCTGGCGATCTCCGCGTGCACCGAGCACCCGCTGGTGGTGATGGCCGCGACCATGGCCGGGATCATCGTGTTCGCCGTGCTCGGGGCGTTCAGCGCGCTGGACTGGCTCCAGCCGTACCTGATCACCTCGGCGTGGGACGGCCTCGCCGACGTGATGCGCGACCCGATGCCGGTGGACGGCCTGTGGAACAGCACCGGCCTGGCCGCGTGCTACCTGCTCATCGGCCTGTCACTGGCCGCCATCCGCCTGGTCACCAAGGACGGCTAGCCCGTCGGGGTCGACCGAGAGGCGCACCCGGTCGCCGAGCGCGGGTGGCTCGGCGATCGGGGCGACCGCCTCGAACTCCTCGCCCCGCACGGTCACCAGCAGCCGCACGTGGTCGCGGCGGTGCACCCGTTCCTCGACCAGGCCGTCCAGCGGGCCGTCGGAGTCGACGCGCAGCGCCGTGGACCGCAGGCCGACGCGGCCCGGAACGGTGATCCCCAGCAGGTCGAGGGCCGCGGCGGCGGGCAGGACCCTGCCGCAGCCCAGGAACTTCGCCGTGTCGACGTCGACCGGCGACCGCCAGACCTCGGTGGGCGGGCCGACCTGCCGGATGCGGCCCGCGCGCATGACGGCGACCCGGTCGGCGAGCGTGAACGCCTCGTCGTGGTCGTGGGTGACGACGAGCGCCGTGGCGCCCGCTTCGCGCAGCAGCCGGGCGAGGTCGACGGCCAACTGCTCGCGCAGCGCCCGGTCCAGCGCCGACAGGGGTTCGTCCAGCAGCAGCAACCGGGGTCGGGGGGCCAGGGCGCGGGCCAGCGCGACCCGCTGCTGCTCGCCGCCGGACAGCTCGGTGACCTTGCGCTTCTGGTAGCCGCCGAGGCCGACCAGGTCCAGGAGTTCGGCGACGCGCTTGTGCCGCGCCTCGGTCTCCACGCCGTGCATCCGCATCCCGAACGCCACGTTGCCCGCGACGTCCCGGTGCGGGAACAGCTGCCCGTCCTGGAACACCAGCCCGAATCCCCTGCGGTGCACCGGGACGCCCGCCAGGTCCTCGTCGTCCCACCGGACCGCGCCCGCGCTGGGCCGTTCCAGGCCCGCGACCGCGCGCAGCAGCGTCGACTTGCCGCAGCCGGACGGGCCGAGCAGCGCGACGACCTCCCCGTCCGCGACCTCCAGGTCCACACCGGACACGGCCGTGACGGCGCCGTAGCGGACGCCGACCCCGGTGAGCCGCAACGACATCAGAACTCCCCACTGCTGGGCACGCGCAGCTTCTCGATCAGCAGCACCGCGGCGATCGTGACGACCATCAGCAGCGCGCACGCGGCGTACGCCATCTGGCTGTTGAGCTGGCCGGGCCGCGACATCAGCCGGGCGATCACGATCGGCAGCGTCGGCGCGTCCGGCCGCGCCAGGAAGCTGGTCGCGCCGAACTCCCCCAGCGCCACCACGAACCCGAACCCGGCCGCGGCGGCCAGCGACCGGCCTGCGAGCGGCAGGTCGACCTCGCGCCACACCCGCCACGGGCTCGCGCCGAGCGTCGCGGCGGCCTGCCGCAGCCGTTCGTCGACGGCGCGCAGCACCGGCAGCACGATCCGGACGACCAGCGGTGTCACGACGAGGGCCTGCGCCAGCGGGACCAGCGCGGGTGACGTGCGCAGGTCGCCGGGCAGCGCGTCCATCGTGATCAGGTAGCCGAAGCCGACCGTCACCGCGGACACGCCCAGCGGCAGCATCAACGCGGTGTCCAGCACCTCGCCGATGCCCAGGGGGGTTCGGCCTCGGCGCAGGCCGACCAGCACGACGGCGGAGAACACGCCGATGGTCAACGCCAGCAGGGTCGCGTCCGTCGCGGTGCGCAGGGAGTTCACCGCCGCGTCGACCCCGGACACGGCCAGGGTGCCGCGCTCCCCCGTGCCGGTCAGCGCCCGGTAGCCCGCGAGGCTCCAGCCGTCCACCGTGGACAGGGAGCGGACGACGAGGCCGACGACGGGAACCAGCAGCGTGAGCACGACGGCGAACGCCACCGCGACCACACCCCACTCGCCGCCGGTGGGCCTGCGCACGACCTCGGCACGGCCGCGCAGCGACAGCGCCGTCTCCCGGCGCCTGCGCGCCAGCCCGCCGAGCAGCAGCACGGCGAGCACGGCGGCGAACTGGAGCAGGGACAGCGCGGCGGCGCCGGACAGGTCGAACAGCTCCACCGTCCGCAGGTAGATCTCGGTCTCCAGGGTGCGGTGGCGGGCCCCGCCGAGCACCAGCACCACCCCGAAGCTGGTGGCGCAGAACAGGAACACCACCGAGGCCGCCGATCCGATGGCGGGCAGCAGCGCGGGCAGCACGACCGAGGCGAACGCCCTCGGGCGGGACGCGCCCAGCGCGCGGGCGGCGTCCTCCGCGCGGCGGTCGGTGTGCGCCCACAGCCCCCCGACGGTCCGCGCCACCACCGCGACGTTGAAGAACGCGTTGGCCAGCACGATCGGCAGCACCCCGCCGTCCGGCCACAGCGCCCGGAAGGCCAGGCCCACCACCACGGTCGGCAGCACGAACGGCACCATCACCGCGGCCCGCACGAACCCCGTGCCCGCGACCTCGCAGCGAGCCAGCAGGAACGCCACCGGCAGACCCGCGACCAGCGCCAACACCGTCGACGCCGCGGCTTGGCCGAGGGTGAACCCGACCAGCTCCCACGTGCCGGCGGCGGCCAGCACCTCGCCGACCCCGCCGTCGCGCAACCCGAGGTGCACGATCGCGAGCACCGGCCACGCGAAGAAGACCCCGAGGAACAGCAGCGGGACCAGCGCGGCGAACGCCCAGATCAGCCCACTACGAGCGTGCGCCACTGGGACACCCACTGCTCGCGGTTGGCGCTGACCTGGTCGGCGGGCAGGGTCTGCGGCGACGTCGGCAGCGGCGCGGCCTTGGTCCACGCCTCGGGCAGCGTCACGCCCTCGCGCGACGGGTACACGTACATCTGCTCGGGCACGTCGGCCTGGAACTGCTCGGAGAGCAGGAAGTCCAGCACCTTCTCGGCGTCCTCGGGGTTCTTCGCGCCCGCCAGCACGCCCGCGTACTCGACCTGGCGGTAGCAGGTGTCCAGCACGGCCTTGGTGCGCGGGTTCCCGTCCTCGCCGATCTCGGCCGACGGCGAGGACGCGTACGACACGACGATCGGGCGGGGCCCCTTGCCAGCGGAGCCGGAGAAGTCCTGGTTGTAGGCCTCCTCCCAGCCGCTGACGACCTTGACGCCGTTGGCCTTGAGCTTGGTCCAGTAGTCGCTCCAGCCCGTGGCCCCGTACTCGCCGATGGTGCCGAGCAGGAACGCGAGACCGGGCGAGGAGGTCGCCGGGTCCTCGACGACGAGCATGTCCCGGTACTTCGGGTCGATCAGGTCGGCGTACGACGTGGGCTCCGGCACGCCCTTCGCGGCGAGACCGGCGATGTCGACGTTCAGGCACACGTCGCCGACGTCGACCGCGTGCAGCTTGTCGCCGCCGTCGACCTGGTAGCGCTGCGCGCCCTTGGTCGCCTCGGGGCTCGCGTACTCCGCGAACACGCCCTCGGTCAGCGCGCGCGAGGCGAACGTGGAGTCGACGCCGAACGCGACGTCGCCGATCGGGTTGGCCTTGGTGAGCACCAGCTTGTTCGTCAGCGCGCCCGCGTCACCGCTGGCGACCTGCTTGATCGTGATGCCGGAGGAGGCCTTGAAGGCGTCCAGCGTCTCCTGCCTGGCGGTGAACGAGTCGTGCGTCACGAGCGTGACGACGCGCTCGCCCGCGGCGGGCGCGGACTCGCCGCCGCCCAGGGAACACCCCGCGACCAGCGACAGGCAGGCGGCAGCGGTCAGAACTCGGCGAAGCATCAGGTCTCTCCCTACACCGGCATGATCCGGATCAGGTTGGACGGTCGAAGGCTCGCGCGCCTTCCTCTCAGCCCGGCGCAGTACCGGACTCCCGTGGTAAGCGGCAGCGTACGCGACTCGGTGGGACCATCAGGGCCATGGCCGAACTGATGACCGACGACCAGGTGACCGAGGCGCTGCGTAGCCTGCCGAGTTGGAGCGCGCAAGAGGACTCGCTGATGCGGATCGTGGAGCTGAAGAGCTTCGCGCAGGCGATCCAGGTGGTGAACCGGGTGGCCGAGATCGCGGAGAACGACGACCACCACCCGGACATCGACATCCGCTGGCGGACGCTGACGTTCCGCGTGAGCACGCACTCCAAGGGGGGTGTCACCGCGCTCGACATCAGCCTGGCCAACGAGATCGACGGCGTGATCGACGCCCTCGGCTGACCGGTCGGCGGCTCGCGCGAGAACGGTGAACCGAACGTTGTCGCAGCTCAGCGTGGTCGCTTCAGGCCCTTGCGCGATCGTCGGGGACGCGGTTCGGTGAGATCACCGCCGCCTCCGGACGCGCTGACCACGTCGCTGCCGTCGTTCACCCGGATCGGCGTGGTGGACGCGGACCAGGCGCTGCTCGACGCGTCGCGGACGCTGTTCCGCGACGCGTCGAGGCGGCTGTTCAGCGACGTGACCGGGCTGCGGGTCGGCGGCGCGCAGGCCAACGGCTTCGCCGTGTCGGGGCTGGCGAAGGCCGTGCTGGCGCTGCCCGCCGACAGCCCGCTGCGCGTCGAGCACGCGCGCGGCTCGCACCGGCCCGCGGGCGACAGCGCCGCGTTCGCCGTGGGCGCCTACCTCACCGCCGGTCAGCAGGTTGCGGCTCGGACGCCGGGCTGCTGGTCTCCTCCGCGGTCCGCGGGTCCGCGTTCCTGGCCCGCAGACCGACCGCGACGGCGACCAGCGTGAGCACGCCGGCGGCCGGGTAGACCCAGCCCAGCAGCGACTCCCACCAGGGGCGCGGGATGGTCCAGATGGAGTCCTGCCAGATCAGCAGGAACGAGATCAGGAAGCTGCCGATCGCCAGCACCCAGACGATCGCGGTGGCGTTGACCAGCCTGTTGCGGTTGGCCGATCCGTAGAGCAGCCACATCAGCGCGGGCACCGCCCACACCCAGTGGTGGCTCCACGAGATCGGCGACACGAGCAGCCCGAACACCTGCACCACGACGATCGCGGCCAGCGTCTCCTGGGCCCGCAACGCCTCCCGCAGCGCCCACACCAGCAGCACCACGGCGACGGCGACCGCGACCAGGTAGATCGGGCCGGTCTGCACGTCGTAGCCGACGGTCCGCGACAGCGCGCCGCGCAGCGACTGGTTGATCGACGACCCGACCGGTCCGACCCGCGAGGCGTCACCGAGCAGGTGGAACCAGTACTCCTTCGAGAGCTGCGGCGCGATCAGGAACCCGAACCCGACGGTCAGCGCGAACGCCACGACCGACCAGACCGCCGCGGCGAACCGCCTGGTGCCGAGGAAGTACACGCCCGACACCGCGGGCGTCAGCTTGATGCCCGCGGTCAGGCCGACGCCGAACCCCGCCACCCAGGGGCGGGAACTCGCCATCGTGGCGAGGAGCACGGCGGCCAGCAGCAGGTTGATCTGGCCGTAGTTGAGGGTCGTGCGCACCGGTTCGACCCAGATCGCCAGCGCCGTCCACAGCATCGCGCGGCGGGACAGGTGCTCGGCGTCGATCATCTTCAGCGCCGTGCGGATCAACCAGTACAGGCACGCGAGGCAGAGGATCTGCCAGAACCAGCGCGCCACGCCCCAGGGGACCCAGGACAGCGGCAGGAACACGAACGCCGAGAACGGCGGGTACGTGAACGGCAGCGCGAACTTGTCCGAGAACTCGCTCAGCCGCCACTCGTAGAGCAGACCGGTGAAGATCTCCGGCGACCCGTTCCGGTAGACCATCAGGTCGATCATGGTCATCTGCGTCTGGAACGCGACCATCGTCAGCTGTCCGAGCAGGGACAACACCAGCAGCCACGGCGCGACGGCGAGCACGCGAGCTTCCACGGCGCGCGGACACACGCGGGGCCTCCTCGGGGTTGGCGACATTTCCAGTGTGAAGTAGCCGACTCGGGGAGCAAAAAGTGGGTACCCGAACGTCATGACAGGTGGGAGTCCACAACCACGGGGAGAATCATGACCGCGGACATCGTGGTGGCGCTCGTCGCCGCTGTCGGAATGCTGTTCACCGCTGGCGGCGTGCTGGCCCTGGCCGCACGCGACCGCCACCAGCTGCACTAGTCGGTCGTCCATGGGGGCTGTCCCTTCTCGGGACAGCCCCCATGCCTTCGGCCCTACTCCCGCCCCGCCGCGGCTTCGGCCACGAGCTCCTCCCACAGCGGGGCCAACAACGACGGTTCCCCGAACACCGCCCGCAGGTGCTCGCGCCGGTCCAGCACGTCGGCGTTCTCCTGCCAGCGCCGCACCACCCACTCGCCGAGCCCGCAGATCAACCGGGCTTGAGCCACGGCCTCGGACACGTCCGACGGCACCACGATCCTCGCCCGCCGCCGCAGGTCCTCCAGGGTCGCGGGCAGCGGGTCCGGCAGCGTCACCGGCCAGCGGAGGTCACCGGACTCCAACCGGGACGCCTGCTGCTCGGCCACCACGGCGGCGTACGCGTCCCGAGCACCGGCCACCTCGGCCACGACCTCGGGCAGCGTGACGGTGACCGGGTTCACCTCCGTCAGCCCCTCGGCCAACGCCCACTCGCGCACGACCGCCACGGCTTCGGCGGTGTCCCACGCCAGCAGCGCGCGTCCCGCGCAGTGCTCCAGCAGCGATTCCCCGACCGGCGCCACCCACTCGCCGGTCGTCACGCCGTCGACGCCGAGGTGTGCGACGGCGACCTCACCGGCCGTCCGGCACACGACGACGTGGCCGATCATCGTGCGGCCGTCGGCGGAACGGGCGGGCAGCAGTCCAGGCTGGGTCATACCTGTCCATCGCCACGGTGATCATTTCGTTTCGCGGGCCACCGGACCGGCCGCCGCCGTCCGGTCACCGCGGACGACTACCCGGTCCGCTCAGCCGTCCACGCCTCGATGCCGTCCAGGAAGCGGTCGACGCCGAAAGCCAGTTCGGCGGGCAGCGCGTCCTCGCCGAGCGGTTCCGCGCCGTGGTCGGCGGTCTCGGCGGCGTGGACGGCGGCCAGTGCCGGGTAGTCGTCCGCGGTGACCAGGTCGGACAGGGCCAGCACCAGTTCGGCCTCGGTGCGCGGGCGCCCGCCGTCGGTCTTGTGCGCGCTGCCCATGTCCAGGCTGATCTGGGCGGTGCCGCGCACGACCGCGGTCAGGTGCAGCGCCGCCGCCCGCGCCTCGCCCGCCGCCAGCCCGGCCCCGAGCAGGGGGCGCAGCAGGCGGTCGAGCCAGGCGAGCTGGTTGGGACCGATCGGCGTGTGGTCGAGCGGGACGCGCAGCAGCCAGGGGTGGCTCCGGAAGCCCGCCCACAGCGCGGCGACCCAGCGCCGGACCGCGGGGCGGAGGTCGGACGCCCCGCCGAGGTCGGGCGGCTTCCCGGCCGCGACGTCGACCATCACCTCCAGCAGGAGGTCCTTGCTCGCGACGTGGTTGTAGAGCGACATCGTCGCGAAGCCGAGGTCGGAGGCGATCCGCTGCATCGACAGCGCCTCCAGGCCGTCGGCGTCCGCGATCCGGATCGCGGCGCGCGCGATCTGCTCGGCGGTCAGCCGGGGTCGCGGCCCGCGCTTGCCGCGGGAGCGCCCCGCCCAGAGCAGCGCGAGGCTGCGCTGGAGGTCCGAGCCCCTGTCGTCGCGTGTCGTCATCCGCCGTCCCGTCCTCGTCGTCGTGGACCATCCTAAAACTACGTATGTCATACGTTTTTATGTATGTTGTACGTAGTTGTTCCCCACCGTGAACGGATCACCATGACCTCGCCGACGACCCCGACGCCCAGACCAGCCCAGACCTGGTGGCGCCGCCCCTGGATCGCGCCGCTGATGCTGGTGGCGGCGGCCTTCCTGGTCTTCTCGGTACCGCCCTACCTGACCGGCGACCCGGCCGATTCCCGCCTGCCCGCGCCGCCGGGCAACGACCTGTACCACCCGCTGCTGGTGGCGCACGTGCTCTTCGGCACCGTCGCGATGGTCACCGCGTGCTTCCAGGTCTGGCCCGCGTTCCGCACCCGCCACCGGCGCGGCCACCGGATCACCGGCCGGGTCTACGTCTACGCGGGGGTGCTGCCCGCCGGGCTGCTCGGGCTGTACATCGGCTGGCACACCGCGGCGGGCCCGTCCGTGCGGGTCGCCAACCTCGTGGGCTCCGCGCTGTGGCTCCTGGTCACGCTCATCGGCCTGCGCGCGGCCCGACAGCGCCGCTTCGGCGACCACCGCAGGTGGATGTCCCGCAGCTTCGCGCTCGCCATGTCGATCGTCCTGAGCCGGGTGATCACCGTGGTGGCGACGATCGTGCTCACGCCCCAGCTGGACACCACGTTCGGCGGCAGCCGGGAGATGCTGACGTTCAGCACCGCGAGCATCGGCGTCTGGCTCAGCCCCCTGCTGCTCCTCCTGCTCACCGACTGGCTGCTGGACCGCCGCGGGGCGGGGCCCGTGACGCGCGAACGGCCGCCACGCGAGTCGCGTGACGGCCGTCGTGGAACGCGGGGTCAGACGTTGAAGCGGAACTCCACCACGTCCCCGTCGACCATCACGTAGTCCTTGCCCTCCATGCGGACCTTGCCCGCCGCCTTCGCGGCGGCCTTGGAGCCCGACTCGACCAGGTCGTCGTAGGACACGACCTCGGCCTTGATGAAGCCGCGCTCGAAGTCCGTGTGGATCACGCCCGCCGCCTGCGGGGCGGTCGCGCCCTGCGGGATGGTCCACGCCCTGGCTTCCTTCGGGCCCGCCGTGAGGTAGGTCTGGAGGCCCAGGGTGTGGAAACCCGCGCGGGCGAGGGAGTACAGGCCCGGTTCGTGCTGGCCGATGGACTCCAGGAGTTCGCGGGCGGACTCCTCGTCCAGCTCCAGCAGCTCCGACTCCACCTTGGCGTCCAGGAAGACCGCGTCGGCGGGGGCGACCAGCTCGCGCAGCTCCTTCATCTTCGCGTCGTCGGTGAGGATGCCCTCGTCGGCGTTGAAGACGTACAGGAACGGCTTGGTGGTCAGCAGGCTGAGTTCGCGCAGCAGGTCGTTGTCCACTTCGGACTGCGCGCTGAACATCGTGCGACCGCTGTCGAGGATCGCCTTGGCCTTCTGGGCGGCGTCGAGGGCGGGGCGGCGGTCCTTCTGGGTCCGCGCCTCCTTCTCCAGCCTGGGGATGGCCTTCTCCAACGTCTGGAGGTCGGCGAGGATCAGCTCGGTGTTGATCGTCTCCATGTCGCTGCTCGCGTCGATGCGGCCGTCGACGTGCACGACGTCGGGGTCGTCGAAGACGCGGACGACCTGGCAGATCGCGTTGGCCTCGCGGATGTTGGCGAGGAACTTGTTGCCGAGCCCCTCACCCTCCGAGGCGCCCTTCACGATGCCCGCGATGTCGACGAACGACACCACGGCGGGCACCAGCTTCTCGGACCCGAAGATCTCGGCGAGCTTCGCCAGCCTCTCGTCGGGCAGCGGAACGACACCGACGTTGGGCTCGATCGTCGCGAACGGGTAGTTCGCGGCGAGCACGTCGTTGCGGGTCAGCGCGTTGAACAGGGTGCTCTTGCCGACGTTGGGCAGGCCGACGATGCCGAGGGTCAAACTCACGAACGGGAAGTCTACGCGGTGACCTGCAACGTCGAGCCGGTCCGGGCCTTGCGGACCCGCAACCGGGTGGGAATGCGCTGCCGCAGCTCCTCGACGTGCGACACGAGGCCGACGACCCGCCCGCCCGCGCGCAGCTCGTCGAGCGTGTTCATCACCAGGTCGAGGGTGTCGGCGTCGAGCGTGCCGAAGCCCTCGTCGACGAACAGGGTGTCCAGCAGCACGCCGCTGGTCTCGGCCGCGACCACGTCCGCGAGCCCGAGGGCGAGCGACAGCGACGCCAGGAACGACTCGCCGCCGGACAGGGTCTTCGCGGGCCGCTGCTGGCCGGAGTAGTCGTCCAGCACGTCGAGCCCCAGCCCGCCGCGGGTGCCGCGCGCGCCCGCTTCGAGGGAGTGCACGAACCGGTAGCGGCCCTGGCTCATCCGCTCCAGCCGCGTGCTCGCGGCCACGGCGACCTCCTCCAGCCGCGACGCCAGCACGTAGGTCCGCAGCGTCATCCGCCGGTGGTTCTGCCCGCGCCCGTTGATCACGTCCGTCAGCGCGTCCAGCTCGGCGAACTCCGCCTCGACCGGCTCGAACTCGACCCACCGCGCCCGCAGCCGCGCGGCCAGCTCCTCGACCCGGTGCAGCGCCGTCCGGGCCGACGACAGCGCCGACGCGGCCTGCTGCGCCTCCTCGCGGCTCGCCCGGAACCGCTCCTCCACGCCCTCCACGTCGACGTCCAGGTCCGGGTCGACGTCCGCCAGCTCGGCGAGCGCGGACGCCGCCGCCGCCCGCGTGTTGTCCAGCGAGGTGATCCGCTGGTCGAGCAGGGTCAGCGCCGCGTCGGTCCGGGCGGCCGACAGCGCCTCCTCGACGTCGGCGAACCCGGCCCTGGCGGCCAGCTCCGACGTCGTGACCCGCTGCTCCTCCAGGCGCGCCTCCGCGTCGGCGACGGCCGCGCGCCGGTTCGCCGCCTCCACGAGCGCGTCGGCCAGGTCGAGCAGGTGCGCCCGGCGGGCCAGCACGTCCGGGAAGTCGCCGCGCGCCTCGTCCAGCCGCTCGGCCCGCGCCGTCACGGTCTCCGTCAACGCCGTGAGCTGCGTGGACACCTCCACGAGGTCGCGTTCGGCGGCGGCGCGCGCGGCGGTGGTCTCCTCCAGCCGCCGCTCCAGCTCGCGCCGCGCAGACTCCCTGGCCGACCGCTGGCGGGCCAGTGCCGACGTCTCCTCGTGCTCCCGCAGCAGGTCGCCCAGCGGCCGGTCGTCGATCACCTCGCGCAGCGACTCGACCCGGTGCTCCGCCGCCAGCCGCTCCTGCTCGGCCACGCCGCGCCGCCGGGCCGCCGCCTGCTCGCGCTCGGCCGCCCGCTCCTCGTCCGCAGCCCCGACCGCGTCCAGCACCGGCCGCGCGGGCGCCGGGTGCTCGGCCGAGCCGCACACCAGGCACGCCCTGCCGGGGGCCAGCGCGGCGGCCAGCTCGACGGCCATCCCGTCCAGCCGCTGCCGCCGCACGTCGAGCAGGTGCCCCTGGGCCTCCTGGTGCTCGTCGATCGCGGCGCGGACGCCGTCCCCGGCCGCCGTCAGCGCCTGCTCGGCCGCGGGCAGCCGCCGGGCCGCGTCCGCCCGCGCCGCCACCTCGGCGAGCCTGGCCGCCGCGACCGCCGACTCCTCCACGGCCGCGCGCGCCGCCGCCACCTGCTGGGGCAACGTCGGGTCGACCGCGGCCACCCGCCGTTCGAGCCGTTCCCGCGAGGCGGTCAGCGCGACCACCCGCTCCGCGTCGCGCCGCTGCCGCTCGGCCTCGGCGGCGAGCTGGTTCAGCCCGCCCGCCTCCTCGCGCAGCCGTTCGGAATCGCCGCGCAGGTCGGTGCCGGTGTACCCGGCGAGGGCCGAGAACGCCGCGGCCTCCGCGGCCCTGGCCGCGTGCAGCGACCGCCCCAGTCGGACGGTCGCGTCGTGCGACGGCACCACGGGGGCCGCCCGCCGGGCCGCCCCGCGTTCGGCGACCCACGCCAGGCGCCGCGGCTCGGCCTCCTCGCACGAGTCCAGCGCCCGCCGGGCCGCGCGCACCCTGCGCACCCGGTCGGCTTCGACGCGGACCGACGCCAGCGCGCCCTCGGCCGCCTCGCGGGCGGTCGCCGTCGAGCGCGCCACGGCCTCGGCGTCGCCGAGCACCGCGTCCAGCCGCTTCAGCACGGAGGTGAGCCACTCCTCGTCGCCGACCTCCGGCGCCTCCTCGCCCGCGGCCTCGGACACCCGCTGCACCAGCGCGCGCCCGACCTGCCGGTGCTGCTCCAGGGCTTGCCCCGCGGCCGTCCGGCGGGCGCGGAACCAGTTCTCCACGTCCAGGAACCGCTGCGTGCCGAACAGCTTCTCCAGCAGCTTCTCGCGATCGGCCGTGTCCGCGCGCAGGAAACGGGCGAACTCGCCCTGCGGCAGCAGCACGACCTGGAAGAACTGCTCGGCGTTCATCCCGAGCAGGTTCTCGACCTCCAGCGCCACCTCGTCGATGCGGGTGTGCCCGTCGCCGCGCCACCCGCTGACCCACGTCAGCGTCGCCTTGGCCTGCTCCCTGGTGAAGCCCTCGCCGCGCTTCTTCGGCCGCAGGTACTCCGGGCTGCGCTCGATGCGCAGCCGCCTGCCCTGCACCGTCAGCTCCAGCACCACGACGGTGCGCACGTCGGGGTCCGCGTAGTCGCAGCGCAGCCTCTTCACGTCGCCGCGGGCGCCGGGGACCTTGCCGAACAGCGCGAACGCGACCGCGTCGAGCAGGGTCGTCTTGCCCGCCCCGGTGTCGCCGTGCAGCAGGAACAGCCCGTCCGCGCCGAGCACGTCGAAGTCGACGGTCTCGCGCTTCGGGTACGGCCCGAAGGCCGCCAGCTCCAGGCTGTGCAGCCTCACTGGGCCTCCCTGGCCGCGGCGGCGAACGCCTCGCGCAGCAGGGCCTGCTCGCGCCGGTTCGGCGGCTCGTTGCGGCAGTCGTCCACGAAGCAGCAGGCGATGTCCTCGTCCGACCGGCCGCGCACCGCGAACCGCAGCGCCGCCTCACGCCCGCCCGCGGGCTTCCACTCGACGTGCACCGCGTGCGGGAAGCGCCGCTGGAGCCGCCGCAGCGAGTCCAGCGGGCGGACGGGGTCGGTCAGCACCACGGACAGGAAGCTGTCGTGCACGGCGTCGTGCGCCGGGTCGTCCAGCAGGTCGTCCAGGGCTCCGGTCACGACCGCCAGCGGGCGGGGCACCGGCAGCTCGCGCCGCTCCACGCCCGCGAGCCCGCCCTCGTCCAGCTCCACCAGCCAGACGGACTTCACCTGGCCCGCCTCGGAGAACGAGTACGCCATCGGGCTGCCCGAGTACCGCAGCCGCTCCGACAGCACCTGCGGGCCGTGCAGGTGGCCCAGCGCCACGTAGTCGACCCCGTCGAACACCGACGTGGCCACGTCCTGCACGCCGCCGACCGCGATGGTCCGCTCCGAGTCGCTGCTCGCGCCACCGGACACGAACGCGTGCGCGAGCACCACCGACCGCGTCGAGGTCCGGGTGTCGAGGTCGGCGCGCACGCGCCGCATGGCCTCGGACAGCACGCCCGCGTGGCCGCGCGCCTCGGGCACGTCCAGCGCCTGCCGCGCGGGCTCGGGCTCCAGGAACGGGATCCCGTACAGCGCCACCGGCCCGTGCGCGTCCTGAAGCAGCACCGGCTGGTCCAGCTCGGCGATCCGGGTGCGCGTGTGCAGCCCGCCGTCCGCCGTGAACTCGCCGAACACCCCGATCCGCGCCGCGGAGTCGTGGTTGCCGGGCGTGATCACGATGCGGGCGCCTGCGGCCTTGATGCGGCCGAGCACGCGGGTGCAGGTCTGCACCGCCTCGGCGTTCGGCACCGCCCGGTCGTACAGGTCGCCCGAGACGACCACCACGTCCACCCGATCGGTCACCACCAGGTCGGCCAGCCCGCTGAGCACCGCCTCCTGCTCGGCGAGCAGGTCCCGACCGTGGAACGTGCGGCCCACGTGCCAGTCGGAGGTGTGCAGCAGACGCATGGGGCAACGCTATGACCAAGCACCGACAGTGCCGAGCACCACCGGGTCGGCGTGTCGCCTGATCGAGTGTTGTGGCTGGCCGTGTCACGATCAGTGGTTCTCGTCACGCTCGCCCGCCGTCCCGATCTCGGACTCCGTGCATCCTTCGAGACGCGTGGGGCGTGAATGTTCACGAGGGACGTTCACGGCCGTAGCGTGCGCTGACACGGCACCGACTACCGTGTGCCCCTTCCGTGGACGATGCCGAGCAAGGAGAGTGCGTGACGGTGACGCGCGAGCGGCTAAGCGAGCTGGACGACGACGAGGACTACTCGGACGACGTCGCCTGGAACGATCGCGCCCTCTTCGGCAACTTCAAAGGCCTGCCCTGGTGGGCGGCGGTGGCCATCGCGTTCGTGCTGGCGATCATCGGCACGTTCATCGACGTGAACTCGACGAAGACGGTCGGGTGGATCTTCACCGTCCTGTTCTTCCTGGGGTGCGTCGGCGCGATCGTGTTCGTTGAACGCCGAAGCATGTTCGGTCCGGTCGTGCAACCCCCGTTGATCTTGGCGATCGTGGTGCCGCTGGTCGTCGTGGTGGTCCAGGGGATGCCCGCGACGGGTGGGCTGAGCAGCCTCGCGCTGACGCTCGGCAAACCGCTGATCAACGGGTTCCCGACCATGGCGGTGACCACGATCTGCACCGTGCTGGTCGGGGTGGCGAGGGTGTTCCGGCAGCGGGACCCGAACCGGGTGACGCGTGACGAGGCCCGTGAGGTGAAGAAGGCCGATCGGGCGGAGCGGGCTGATCGCGGGGAGCGGGCCGAGCGGGTTGAGAAGCCGTCTCGGCCCGTCGCCAAGCCCGTGGCTGAGAAGGCGCGGTCCCGTGAGGACACCGGGCCTCGGCGGCGGCCCGCGCCCGCTGAGGGGAAGCGGCCAGCGCCCGCTGGCGACGATGAGCGGCGGGCTCGGCCCCGGCCTGCTCAGGGTGAGCGGCGCCGGGCCGCGTCCCCGCCGCCCGGTGATCGGCCGTCCTCGCCTCGGCAGGCTCGTGGGGAGCGGCCCGTGCCGCCTCGGCGGCCTCGGCCCCGAGATGACGACTGACGCTTTCGGCCGTTCGGTCTCACCCCGATGGCGCAATCGTCTCGATGGCCGCGTGGGGGTTGCCAAGGCGGGAAAGATGCCTTGACAACCCCCAAGGCCACGACGTGCGCACAACACCGGGGCGCGGCCGGGAAAGGGTTCGGAAGAGCAGAGCACCGGAGATGAAGTCGTGCGCGGGGCATGAGTTGGGGCCGGGGCCCAAAGCCAAACTCAAGCAGCCAGAGGCTGGTGGGCCGGCACCTCGGTGGGACGAGTGCCCTGTGGCGCGGCCGATGCTACTTGGGGGTCTGCCCCTTGAAATTTGTCGGGCAAGGGCTTCCCACCTGCCCTTTTAGCTCGACAAGGGGGCAAATCGAGGGGCCCCGAGTCACATCGGCCACACCCCGCTGGAACTAGAGCAACAAGATCAACGAACCCGACTCTGCCGCACTTCCTTCGGCAACGCGAACGCGATCGTCTCGTTCGCCGTGGTGATCTCTTCCACAGCCCCGTACCCGCGCTCAGCCAGCCACTTCAGCAGCTCCATGACCAGGATGTCCGGCACCGAAGCCCCGCTGGTCACGCCCACCGTGGAAACGCCCTCCAACCACGCCTCGTCCACTTCCTTGGCGTAGTCGACCAGGTAGGAGGCCTTGGCCCCGGACTGGAGGGCCACCTCCACCAGCCGCACCGAGTTGGACGAGTTCTTCGACCCCACCACCAGCACCAGGTCGCACGACGGTGCCATCGTCTTCACGGCGGTCTGCCGGTTCGACGTCGCGTAGCAGATGTCGTCGCTCGGCGGGTCCTGCAATTCCGGGAAGCGGCCCTTGAGCTGGTTCACCCGCACCATCGTCTCGTCCACCGACAACGTGGTCTGCGAGAGCCAGATCACCTTGGACGGGTCGCGCACGACGACCTTGTCCACGTCCTCGGCCGTGTCCACGAGCTGGATGTGCTCGGGAGCCTCGCCCGCCGTGCCCTCGACCTCCTCGTGACCCTCGTGGCCGATCAGCAGGATGTCGAAGTCGTCGCGCGCGAAGCGCTTCGCCTCCATGTGCACCTTCGTGACCAGCGGGCACGTGGCGTCGATGGTGCGCAGGGACCGGGAAGCGGCCTCCTCGTGCACCGCCGGGGACACGCCGTGCGCCGAGAACACGACGAGCGCGCCCTCGGGCACCTCCTCGGTCTGGTCCACGAAGATGGCACCTCGGTCGCTCAGGGTCTCGACCACGTGCTTGTTGTGGACGATCTCCTTGCGCACGTACACGGGCGCGCCGTACTGCTCCAGGGCCTTCTCGACCGCGACGACCGCACGGTCGACACCCGCGCAGTAGCCGCGCGGCTTGGCCAGCAGCACGCGTTTTCCAGCGGAGGTCTCAGCGGGTGCGGTCATGCCTCCCAGGGTACGGGGGCACCGCTGAGAGGCCGAAATGCGCAGCGTCACGCGTGCTGGAGGTAGGCACCGGGCACCCAAGTGCGGGAAGCTGGACCCATGAAGCCATTGCCGCTGCCGGTCCGCATCGCGGCAGGCCTCGCGGTCACCGCCGTCGAGCGGGCCCGTTTGCTCCCGCAGCAGCTCGCGGGCCTGCCCGTGACGGTCGTGAGCGAGGCGCTGCAACTCTCCATGCGCCTCCAACAACAGGTCACCGAGCTCGCGATCAAGGGTGACGACGTGCTGTCCGGGATGCGCCCTCCGGAAGATGAACCCGAATGGGCGACGTTCGACGAGGACGAGAGTCCCCCGGTGGTGGCGTCGAACACACCCCGGAGCGCACCGGTCGACCCGCCGGAGGACACACCGGACAGCGGTGACGACGACCCGTGGACCGAGGAGGAGCGCGCGATAGCGGCCGAGCCGCCCGCCGCGCTGCCCGTCTACGACGACCTGACGCTGCCGCAGCTGCGGGCCCGGCTGCGGGTGCTGTCCGTCGAGGACCTGGAGGAGCTGCTGGCCTACGAGCGGGCGCACGACGACCGGCCGCAGTTCACCGGCATGTTGAACCGGCGGATCGCCACCGTGCGCGCGCAGTCGTGACGTCGTCGGACGCCCCGTCCACGCCGGAGCAGCCGTGGCCCGTTCGGACGGTCGCGCGCAAGATCACCGAGTGGATCAACCGGCTCGGCGCGGTGTGGGTGGAGGGGCAGATCACACAGGTGTCGGCGCGACCCGGCACCTCGACGGCGTTCCTGACGCTGCGCGACCCGTCGGTGGACATGTCGATGTCGCTGACGAGTCCGATCGGGCTGGTGCGCGGCATGGAGCCGCCGCTGACCGACGGCAGCCGCGTCGTGGTGCACGGGAAGCCGACGTTCTTCGCCGGTCGCGGCACGCTGAGCCTGCGGGTGGACGAGATCCGCGCGGTCGGCATCGGCGAGCTGCTGGCGCGGATCGAGCGGCTGCGGAAGCTGCTGAACGCCGAGGGGTTGTTCGACCCGCGGCGCAAACGCAGGCCGCCGTTCCTGCCCAACAAGATCGGACTGATCACCGGGCGGGCGTCGGCGGCCGAGCGGGACGTGCTGACGAACGCGCGCAACCGTTGGCCGGGCGCGAGGTTCCGGGTCGTCAACGTCGCCGTGCAGGGCGCGACCGCCGTCCCGCAGATCCTCACAGCGCTGTCCACTTTGGACCGTGACGCCGAGGTGGACGTGATCGTGCTCGCCCGCGGCGGCGGCAGCGTCGAGGACCTGCTGCCGTTCTCCGACGAGACGCTGTGCCGTGCGGTCGCGGCCTGCCGCACACCGGTCGTCTCGGCGATCGGGCACGAGCCGGACACGCCGCTCGTCGACCACGTCGCCGACGTCCGCTGCTCGACGCCCACCGAGGCCGGCCGCAGGCTCGTGCCGGACCTCGCCGAGGAAGCCGCACGCATCGCGGGGCTGCGCGACCGGGCGCGACGCGCCCTCGCCGGCTGGGTCGACCGCGAGCAGCGCCTGCTCACGGCACTGCGGGCGCGCCCGGTGCTCGCCGACCCGCTGCGGACCCTCGACGCGCACACCGCCGAGGTCACGCGGCTGCGTGACGCGGCGCGCGGCAGCATCCTG